>JAZQAS010000056.1:0-5249 GCA_045545335.1 Candidatus Avispirillum sp.
GGTCAATACGATCGACTACCTCTGCCAATGTGAATACCGCGTCTGTAATTTCAATATTTTTTTCAATATCTACTGGCATTTTCAGTTGATATGTTGTATAATTCTTTCGTGGTTTCATTGGACTGGACACCTAATTTTACCTCAAAAAGAAGACTACTTCATCTTTTTTTGATAAAGTAGTCTTTCTTTTTTATTCTGGAACTTTTTTTACAGCCCCTTTTTTCAATATTTGTAAATTCTCCGTATCGGGACAAACTATTGACTAAAGGGCGAAAATGTATTATTATATATTTAATAGTGTAAAATAGATTTCTATCATTTGAACGGAGGGTCTTTCCCATGAGAAAGATGAACAGATTTCTCGCGATCCTTATCTCTGTGGCAGTGGCAGTGCCCGTTATTTTCGGCGCTCTGCATATAGATAAGCTTTTCGATACCGAGGGCAAGGTCTATGAGTATACTCTCGGCCTCGGCACCGTCGTTAATACGGACGGAGCAAAGACGGGAAGTGCGGCGCAGACCGTTACTATGGCGGCAGTCATTCTTGATGCTGACGGAAGGGTCGTTGACTGCGTTATCGACATTGCAGATACAAAACTTGATATAACCGACGGCAAGGTGTCCGTAGGTAACGCTTTCCTCACAAAGAACGAGCTGGGCGACGATTACGGTATGAAGGCCATCTCCCCCATCGGCAAGGAGTGGTACGAGCAGGCGGCGGCATTTGCAAGGTTCCTTCGCGGCAAGGATGCAAAGGCCATTGAGGCTATCGCCCTTGACGAGGGCGGCAAGGCAACTGATGCAGACCTTCTCGCAGGCTGCACCATCGGCGTTTCCGATATAAAGGCGGCGGCTCTCAAGGCTGTGAATGATGCAATTCCCGTAGCCTTCAAGGCAGGCGACTCCGTGGGCGTTACCCTTGCGGCTATCGTTGACGATTCCGCGTCTAAGCCTGCAAGCGCCGAGGCTGAGGGCAGCGCTCAGATGACCGTTAATATCTGCGCGGCGGCAGTTGAAAATGCAAAGGTCGCGGGTGCGATCATTGATATCGCTCAGCCTGCATTCTCCTTTAACGGGGCAGGCGAGATCACGGATAAGAAATTCTCAGGCACAAAGCGCGAGCTTCTGGACGATTACGGAATGAAGGCCATCTCCCCCATCGGCAAGGAATGGTATGAGCAGGCAGAGGCCTTCTGCGACTATATCGTTGGTATGTCAGCCTCTGATATTTCTGCCATCGGCATTGGCGAGGCAGGCAAGGCAACCGATGCAGACCTTCTTGCAGGCTGCACCGTGGCCGTAGGCGATTTCGTAAAGATAGCGGCAAAGGCTGTCGGTATGGCAAGGGCTGAATATACTCTCGCTCTCGGTACCGTCGTTAATACGGACGAAGCAAAGACGGGAAGCGCGGCGCAGACCGTTACTATGGCGGCGGTTATCCTCGACTCTGAGGGAAAGGTCGTTGACTGCGTTATCGACATTGCAGATACGAAGCTTGATATAACTGACGGAAAGGTGACCACAGGCAACACCTATCTCACAAAGAACGAGCTTGCGGATGATTACGGAATGAAGGAATATTCCCCCATCGGCAAGGAGTGGTACGAGCAGGCGGCGGCCTTCGCAGAGTTCTGCGAGGGTAAGACAAAGGCGGAGCTTGAGGCTCTTTCTCTTGATGAGGGCGGCAAGGCGACCGATGCAGATCTTCTCGCAGGCTGCACCATCGGCATTGCCGATTTCAAGGCGGCTCTTCTCAAGGCCCTTGACGATAAGTGCGCAAAGACCTTTGCCTCCGACAGTCTTCCCGCGCTCTCTCTTGCGGTAACGGTTGACGATACCTCGTCAAAGCCTGCAAGCGCTGAAGAAGCGGGAAAGGCTTCTATGACCGTAACGGTATGCGCGGCGGCATTGGCAGACGAGAAGGCTGCGGGCGCAGTTATAGATATCGCTCAGCCCGAGTTTGCCTTTAACGGGGCAGGCGAGATCACGGATAAGAAGTTCTCAGGCACGAAGCGCGAGCTTTTGGAAGATTACGGAATGAAGGAATATTCCCCCATCGGCAAGGAATGGTATGAGCAGGCAGATGCCTTCTGCGACTATATCGTGGGCATGACAGCATCTGATGTTTCTGCCATCGGCGTAAGCGATGCAGGAAAGGCTACCGATGCAGACCTCCTGGCAGGCTGCACCGTGGGCATCGGCGATTTCGTTAAGATCGCCGCAAAGGCGCTCAGCGCAAAATAACAGTAAACAGGAAGTGGCAAGGATGAAAAGAACGGGTATTATTGCAATTTTGCTTTCGGCAGTTCTTTTGAGCCTTGCCGCTTTTTCGTCCTGCTCTTTTTCAAGAATGAGGCAGTTTTCCCATACCGACGTCACCGTTTTCGATACGCAAACGGTGATACTTGGCTTTGAGGAAACTGAGGAGGAGTTTCAAAAAAGGGCAGAGGAGATAATGGAGAGCCTCGGCAGATATCATAAGCTTTACGATATCTATTACAGCTACGAGGGCGTAAATAATTTAAAGACCGTTAACGATAATGCGGGGGTGGCCCCCGTAAAGGTGGAGCGGGAGATAATAGACCTGCTCCTCTATTCAAAGGAGATGTATGAGCTCACCGACACAATGACCAACGTTGCAATGGGCGCTGTTCTCAGTCTTTGGCATCAGTGCCGTGAGGAGGGGCTCAAGTCCCCCGAGGCGGCAAGGCTCCCCGAGAGGGAAGAGCTTTTGGCGGCGGCAGAGCATTGCGATATAGAAAAGGTCATCATTGACGAGGAGGAGGGAACGGTGTTTCTCTCCGACGGGGAAATGAGCCTTGACGTTGGCGCCGTGGCAAAGGGCTTTGCCGTTGAGGCGGTCGCCCGACGTCTTGAGGGCGAGGGGCTTTCGGGCTACGCTCTCAGCGTTGGCGGAAACGTGCGTTGCATCGGCAAAAAGGCAACGGGAGAAAAATGGGAGATAGGTGTGCAGAACCCCGATATGCTGTCGGATAAGGCCTATTTCACAAAGGTATATCTTGAGAGAGAGTCTCTCGTGACCAGCGGCACCTATCAGCGCTTCTATACGGTGGAGGGAAAGACCTATCATCATATCATCCATCCCGAGACTCTTATGCCGAAGGATACCTATGCCTCCGTGTCCGTCATCGCTCCCCATTCTGGAATGGCGGATGCGCTTTCAACGGCTCTTTTCAATATGAGCATCGATGAGGGCCTTGCCCTTGCAGAGAGCCTTTCGGGGGTCGAAGCGGCCTGGGTCTATCCCGACGGAGACGTAAGGACAACAAAGGGCTTTGATGATTTTGAGAAAAAATGATCGACTTATAATTATTCCAAAAAGCGAAAGGAAGTGCGGATAGCTATGGATTACAGAATATACGGCTCGGAGGGTGTTTCTCTTTCTCTTGAGAAAAGAGAAGAGGGGGATATCACCTATCTTTGCGTAAGGATGCACACAAGCGAGCCCTGCGTGCCCGAGGCCTTTCATATAGAGTGGATGGAGGCGGTAACGGATACCTATTCCTTCTGGGGCCCCCACGTGGGAACTCTGCGCCATCTTGCCCCCGATTGGGCTCCCCGCTCAAGCGATGCCCGCATAGCGTCCGGCGCCCCCGTTCACGCGGTCACCTCCGTTGACGGAACGAATAAGACGACCGTGGCCCTCTCCGACCCCAAGATACCCACAAACATTTCAACGGGCGTTGTTGAAAAGGCGGCGGCTCTTCTCTATAAGGTCTCCTTTTTCATAAAGCCAACCACAGAGATATGCGATTACAGCGCAACCGTTCGTATAGACCGCAGAAGAATAAACTATTGCGATGCCCTTCGCGCGGCTGCCCGCTGGTGGGAGGAGGAATGCGGCTATATCCCCGCATACGTGCCCGAGAGCGCCCGTATGCCCATGAACTCTCTTTGGTATTCCTTCCATCAGGACCTTGATTTTGATGCAATAATCGAGCAGTGCCGTCTCTCCCGCCCCTACGGAATGGATACCGTTATTATTGACGACGGTTGGCAGACAACGGATACGGGCGGCGGCTACGCCTATTGCGGAGATTGGAAGCCCGTGGGCCTTCCCCGCATTGCAGAGCTTGTTGAGAGGATACACGAGATAGGCATGAAGGTCATCCTATGGTTCTCGGTGCCTTTTCTCGGCAAATATTCCGAAAGCTTTGAGGAATTCAAGGATTATACCCTTTATTCCTATAATAACGATACGATCTATGCCTTGGACCCCCGCTATAAAAAGGTGAGAGATCATCTCATCGGCATTTATACAAATGCGGCGAGGGATTGGAAGCTTGACGGAATGAAGCTTGATTTTATAGACTCGTTCTGCCTCGGAAACGATGAGGGAAAGCCCGTTCACTTTCGTGACTATTCCTCTCTTGAGGATGCGGTGGACGTGCTTATGACCGACGTTTGCAAGGCTGTCACAGATATAAATCCCGAGATGATGATAGAGTTTCGCCAGAGCTATATCGGCCCCGCCATCAGAAAATACGGAAATATGCTGAGAGTCGGCGATTGCCCCTGCGATGCAATGTCAAACAGAAGGGCAATAGTAGATCTCAGGCTCATTTCGGGCAAAACGGCGGTCCATTCCGATATGCTTATGTGGAACACTTCAGATAGCGCGGAGAGCGTTTCTCTCCAGCTTGCAAGCGTGCTTTTCGCAGTTCCGCAGATATCCGTAAAGCTTGATGAGATAACGGATGAGCAGAAAAAGGCCCTTTCTCATTATCTCAGCTTTTGGAGAGAGCATCGCCGTATCCTGCTTGACGGAGAGCTCTATGCAGAAGCCCCCGGCGCAGTTTACAGCAATGCATACAGCGCTCTTGATAATAAGGCGGTGCTGGTGGCTTATGAAAATCCCGTGGTCAGGGGGCCTTGGGATGAGGTGGTCTGCGTAAACTGCGGATGCGGAGAGGCTCTGTATCTTGACGGCTTTGAGGGCAAGAGCTACAGATGCGTCAGCTGCACGGGCGAGGAGCTTTCACGCGGCACGGTCAGGAGCGAGGTTGAAAAGATACCCCTTCCCGCAGGCGGTATGATTTTTGTTAAATAAAGAATATCAGAAAACCGCCGATTTTCTCGGCGGATTTCTTTTTGTAAACCGAAAACCACGCGATAGTCGCGTGGTTCAAAAGAGGTTAACCGATGAGAAAAAATCCTCCGATTGTGATAGAATAGAAACGACCTGCCAGTCGAAAAAACACAATCGGAGGATTTATCTATGAAAAAAG
>JAZQAS010000057.1:0-10027 GCA_045545335.1 Candidatus Avispirillum sp.
CGGACGTGCAATGCACGCCCCTACAAATGAATCGTTCGGTTCATTTGTCAACATAAGCATCAATATTATCTTTTGTTTGCAATCGGGAGGATAATATCCTCCCCTACGTTGGTTTATCTATCCGTCAAACCGTAATTTGACTGCTGAAAAGGCTGTCGCATTTGCGACAGCCCCTTTTTTAAAGCATAAGAGCGCCTACGACGATGAGCCAGAAAACGGGAATAGCAGAGCCGACTGCGAACTGAGCCGCCGTATGGCGCTTCATATAAACGGAGCTCCAGAGAGCGAGGGCCGCGAGAGTGATGCCGAAGGGGAGACACCAGATATTGACGAAATATACGAGAGCCGCGAGAGGGCCAACGAGGCCGCAACCGTGGCCGCTTGCCTTGAAGCGGAAAAGCTTATTGATAAGCAGGAGGGTCACGCCTGAGAGAAGATAGGTTATGAGCATGACCGTTACGGGCTTGCCTGCCTTGAAGATGATAGCATAGAGAACGCCCAGGATATACCCTGCGTTGCACATAATGAACGCGAGATTTCTCTGTCCGTCACGTCCCTTGAAGGGGGGGATCACTGCGGAGAGGGGATACGCGAGAATGGGGAAAAGCGCAATGAAGCAAACTGCGGCGATGCACTCCCAAACGTTTTTATAAAATCCTTCAACTGTGAGGAAGGAGAGAAAAGCCACCAACGCCATTACGGGGGGGACGGTGATAACTCTTATTATTTTTGCAATTACCCAAACGGGCGACTTTTTTTCTGCTGATGTGTTTTTTGCCATATCCATGCGATAGTCCTTTCTGTGGCGCCTTTGCGCTATTGCATCATATCACAAGCCTTTCCCATTGTCACCCTACCGATGCGAAAGAGGTGTAGAAAGGGGTATTTTCCTCGGTAGAGTCCCGAAAAAGGCTCTCTACTCACAGTGGAGTTCCTTTGATACCAGGGGCTTTCGCCGCTTTTTCTGTTGACAAGGCGGGGCTTGTGTGCTACAATACCGATGAAGAGAATTCTAAGAAAAGGAGGCCTGCGTATGGAGGAGCTCAAAAAAACCGTTGCAAAAAACATAGCCCTTCTTCGCAAGGATGCGGGGCTTACCCAGCTTCAGCTTGCGGAAAAGCTCAATTATTCCGACAAGGCCGTTTCCAAATGGGAGTCCGGCGCGTCTATTCCCGACGTTGCGGTGCTTCTTTCCATTGCAAATCTCTTCGGCGTTACTGTGGACTATCTCCTCTCCGAGGACCATAAGATACCCGTTAAGGAGATCGTCAACGGAACAATGAAGGGCAGGCGCAACCTTGTTATAACCCTTCTCTCCGTTGCGCTGGTCTGGCTTATTGCAACGGCGGTGTTCGTGGTCTTGCAGATCGCGGGGGTGGGCGGCGCCATATGGCTTGCCTTTATATACGCGGTGCCCGTCAGCGCCGTGGTGCTTATAGTTTTCAACTCAATATGGGGCAAAAGAAGGCAGAATTATATCTATATCTCCGTTCTTATGTGGTCCTGCCTTGCATCCGTATATCTTTCTCTCCTCAGCCTCAATATCTGGCTCATATTCCTCATCGGCATTCCCGGTCAGGTAATAATCTGCCTCTGGGCAGGCATGAAAAAGCCACAGGAAAACAAATAACAATATAACCTCTGTTGCAAATGCGACAGAGGTTTTTTCGTATAATTCGACACAAAGCATCAACAACCGTTCTTTTCATTTGTCAAATCACATCTTTTACCCCAAAATCATAAATTTGTCCGTACAAATCCGGTTGACGAAGATAAAATTATATGGTAATCTATAATTGAACAAAGGTTAAGGAGGTAAAGTATGACAAATCTCGGATTTATCGTGCTTCTGATCATTCTTTTGCACGTATATTTCATCATTCCTTTCATCATTCTTATGATAATGCTGCCAAAGATCAAAAAAGCGAGAAAGACCTCCCAAAGCACCGTCAGCTCAGCCAACTGTAACGGCTCCGGAACAGAGCTTCTTTATTTCGTTGATATGCCGAGGCAGGATATTATTGAAATTCTCTCGGTGCACGATACTTACTCGGATTTCAGCCCCTCAAGCATGCAGCTCACCTTTCGCGATTCAAGCAGCGAATCCCTTTACCGCATCGTTATCGAAGAGGGTGACGGCGGATGCATAATTAAAGCCATCCTTCTTGGAAGGTCTTACAGAAACACCTCTCACGGCAAGCTCAATTCTTTCTTTAAGGAACGGCTCGGCGCAAAAGGTTATTCATACGAAAAATACTACGGGAAAGAAATCCGGCTTCCTTACTAAAAAAGCAATGCAGGTACAATACCTGCATTGCTTTTTGATTTAAGGCTTACTTTCCTGCGATGGCAGCGAGGGCTTCCTCGATGCCTGCCTTCTGTGCCTTATATTTTTCAAGCTTTTCCTTTTCGGCGGCTACTACTGCCTCGGGCGCCTTCGCAACGAAGCTTTCGTTATTAAGCTTGCCCTCGCATCTCTTGATCTCGCCTTCCATCTTGGCAAGATCAGCGCCAAGACGCTTGCGCTCTGCCTCAAAGTCTACCATATCCGCCATAGGAATATAAATGGCGGCGCTGTCTGTGATGATCTGAACTGCGCCCTCCTCTGCATACTCATCGCATACCACTACCTCGGAAGCGCTTGCAAGCTTCTCAAAGAAGGGGTAGCAATAGGGAGCGAATGCATCCTTATCCTTGGATACGATGCATACCTTTGCCTTGCGGCTGGGGGGTACGTTCATCTCTGCGCGGCGGGCGCGGATAGCGCGGATGGCATCAATGACCTTATCCATTGCGGCCTTCTCTGCATAATCGCGGCACTCGCAAGCCTTGGGATAATCCTTTATCATTATGCTGCCCTCAGTTCCGGGGAGGCCCTGATAGATCTCCTCTGTGATGAAGGGCATAAAGGGATGGAGAAGCTTGAGAGTCTCCTTGAGTACCCACGCGAGAACGTTCTGAGCAACCTTCTTGCGAGCCTCGTCCGTTCCGTTGAGGGAGGGCTTTGTAAGCTCGATATACCAGTCGCAGTACATATCCCAGATAAAGTCGTAAAGTGTGGAGAGGGCGATGCCTATCTCATACTTATCAAGGTTTGCATTTACGCCTCTTGCGCAATCGTTGAATGCGGAAAGGATCCACTTATCCTCGGGAGCAAGCTCGCTGTCTGCAGGGAGCTCTATCTTTTCGATATCAAGATTCATCATAACGAATCTTGCCGCATTCCAGAGCTTATTTGCAAAGTTGCGGGCAGCCTCTATCTTCTCATCGGAGAATCTCATATCGTTTCCGGGGCTGTTACCCGTTGCGAGAGCGAAGCGGAGGGCATCGGCTCCGTACTTATCAATGATCTCAAGGGGGTCGATGCCGTTTCCGAGGGACTTGGACATCTTTCTGCCCTGAGCGTCTCTTACAAGTCCGTGGATGAGGATAGTATCAAAGGGGACCTTGCCCGTATACTCAAGGGCGGAGAATATCATTCTGGATACCCAGAAGGTGATGATATCGTAGCCCGTTACGAGAGTATTGGTGGGATAGAAGTATTCAAGATCCTCGGTGTTCTCGGGCCAGCCCATTGTGGAAAAGGGCCAGAGAGCGCTGGAGAACCAGGTATCGAGGGTGTCGGGGTCCTGAGTCATGGATGCGCCGCACTTAGGACACTTGCAGGGAGCGGTGAGAGAAACGACTGTCTCGCCGCAGGCCTCGTTATCGCAATAATATGCGGGAATTCTGTGTCCCCACCAGAGCTGACGGGAGATACACCAGTCGCGGATATTTTCCATCCAATGGAAATAGTTCTTATCAAATCTTTCGGGAACGAACTTGATCTCGCCGCTTCTTACAACGTCGATAGCGGGCTTTGCAAGAGGCTTCATCTCAACGAACCACTGCTTGGATACCATGGGCTCGATGACCTTATGGCAACGGTAGCAGGTTCCTACGTTATGGGCAAGGGGCTCGATCTCCTTAAGATAGCCGCCTGCCTCAAGGTCTGCAAGGATAGCCTTTCTCGCATCCTGAGTGCTCATGCCGGCATACTTGCCGCAATCAAGGACCTCGGGCTCGCCAACGGCTGCAGTGCCGTTTGCAAAGAGCTTGTCTGCCGCCGCCTTATCCTCAGCTCCCGTCATTCTGCCGTCGTATGTGAAGCAACGAACGAATGGAAGATCGTGGCGCTGGCCTACCTCGTAGTCGTTGGGGTCGTGGGCGGGGGTGATCTTAACTACGCCCGTACCCTTGGTCATATCCGCGTGCTCATCGCAAACGATGGGGATCTCCTTATTGATAAGGGGAAGGATAACGTGGCATCCGTGGAGATGAGCGTAGCGGGGGTCCTCAGCATTGATAGCAACGGCAGTATCGCCGAGCATAGTTTCGGGACGGGTGGTTGCAAGCTCAAGCATCTCGCCCGTTTCCTTTACGGGATAAAGGATATGATAGAAGTTGCCGGGCTTATCCTCATATTCAACCTCTGCATCGGAGATGGAGGTCATACAGGTGGGACACCAGTTTACCATTCTGTTTCCGCGGTAGATGAGGCCCTTATCGTAGAGCTTCATAAATACGGTCTGAACGGCCTTTGAGCATCCCTCGTCAAGAGTAAATCTCTCGCGGCTCCAGTCGCAGGCGGAGCCAAGCTTCTTGAGCTGCTCGATGATCCTTCCGCCGTACTGGCGCTTCCAATCCCATGCTCTTTCAAGGAAGCCGTCGCGGCCGATATCGTCCTTTGTGATGCCCTCTTTTCTCATTGCCTCAACGATCTTTGCCTCTGTGGCGATGGACGCGTGGTCCGTGCCGGGGAGCCAGAGAGTGGAGAAGCCGGACATTCTCTTATAGCGGATGAGGATATCCTGAAGAGTGTTATCAAGGGCGTGGCCCATATGGAGCTGACCCGTGATATTCGGAGGGGGAATAACGATAGAATAATGGGGCTTTGTTTTGTCTACTTCAGGGGTGAAGTGACCTGCCTCGCACCAGGAGGCGTAGATCCTGTCCTCAAAGGAGGCGGGATCATAGGTTTTTGTGAGTTCCTTTTTCAAATTTATTACCACCTTTCAATTATTAACTGAAAAATATAAAAAGCGTCCTGACAAAAATGTCAGGACGCGATAGCGCGGTACCACCTGAATTCGCCGAGAAGGCGCACTCCTTGAAAACTTAGCCAAAATGCTGCATTTCCCTTTCTTTAACGCAGAATTACGGCAAAAGCTACTGAGGATACCCGTTCACCCCTGCGGCTCCGAAACTACCTTCAACTGCTGTACCGTACGGCATCTCACCACCGCCGCTCTCTTTGACGACCAACACAGCCTACTCTTTTTCTTCTCAGCCTTTAGGAACTCATTTTAGCACACAAAATCCCCGTTGTCAAGAGCTTATCTTATGATTATGGGCTCTCCGTTCGTGATATCGGCGCGGCTTTTTTTATTTATCCGCTCGCATTCGCCCATATCGCAAAGATGCTCCTTTGCCACGTCCCACACTCTTCTTCCCTTTTCGGGATAGCAGATGACGATGCTCTCCCCATCTCCCTTTTTTGAAAGCTCCTCTCCAAAGGATATCTCCGTTACGGGGGACAGCCCTGTTTCTCTCACGGCAGAGCAGAAAAGGCTTACCGAGGCCTCGGCAGATATCTTTTGCTCCTCTACTCTCACACGGCAATCGGAAACGGCGGCCGCGGCCTGCCAGCGGCAATTAAGGTCCGCCTCTCCCTCAAGCTTTTTCTCAAAGGTGATGGGAAGGGAAAGCTCCTCCGTCAGCACCTCGCCGAGAGACGCGATGAGAGCCTTTATGCTGCAGGTGCCCGTGGCGATAAGGCGCCCCTCTGACACGTATACGCGGTCGATAGCGGCCTCGCCCACGTAATAGATGAGGCTCTCTCCCTCGCTCCTTTGACTTTTTCTTCTGCCCTCGCCTGCGATCCTCAGGGCCGCGTTCTCAAGGGCGGCGGGGCTGAGGACCTCCATCTCCTCACGGGAGAGGGCGACAGCGTGGGTGCGGCTGTAGATATCCTCGACAACGGTCACGGTCACGGGCCGCTCCGTTATGATATCAAGGTCGTATTCTCCGTCAATGGCAAGCACTCTTCCCTCTCCGTCAGCCTCCGCAGAAAGGGCGGCAACTCTGCCGTATACCGCGCCGCGGCAATCCTTTTCCCCTGCTTCAACGGTCAGCCTTTCCTCAAAGGGGAGCTTTTTTGAAAGAGTTTTATACTCTCCCGCCTTTGTGAGAACGAGAACAGAGACCTCCACCTCGCCAAAGGCCCGAAGCTCCCCATTTGCGATCTTGACCCCTGCAGGGGAGAGCTCGCCGCGGCACATGACCGCCTTCATTATCTCCTCGCCGCACTCAAGGCTGCCCTCAACTGACCCCGTTACGCTCATATGCCTGCGCCTTAGAGTTTGCACGCAGGAGCAAAGCTTTTCAAGGCCGTCTCTCTTTTTTTCGCCTGAAAGCCGGTCCTCCCCCTCCTTCAAGCTAAGCTCGCTTTGGCGATACTGCTCGCAGACAACGCGGCTCTTCACCTTTGCGCGCAGAGACATTTTTCTCGGCGCAAGGGGGCGGGCCGAGGCTCCCTCCGCTCTGCTGTCCACCCACGCGCTCTGAACATTGCAGCCCTCGGGGGCAGAAACGGTCTGGCCGTACTCCGTCACGTAAGGGACCGAGGCGAGAGTGCCGTCATCCCCAATATAAAGCACGCAAAAGGCAAGGGTGCCTCCTATCTCAAGTGAGTCCCCTTGCAGAAATTTTGAATCGGGCAGGGCATCTGCCGTTACCCTGACTATCCTTCGTATCTCGGGATAATAATCGGGCATCGTCAGCTCGCCGCCGAATTCTCCGCTCACCGTACTGTCCATTCCCGCAAGGCACAGGCTGTCTGCTTTTTTGTTATCTATGATGGATCTTTCCATATATAATACCGTCCCTTCAAGTTCTTCACGGTATTATATTCACGCGCCCGTGTGAATATTACCCTCGGCTTTATTTTCGCTTTGATCTGAATATCAAGGAAGCGCAAAGGCCAAAGAGAAGGGCGGCGCCGATGCCCGTTGCGGCGGCGGTGAGTCCCCCTGAGAACACGCCGAGAAGTCCCTTTTTATCAACGGCCTCCCGAACGCCCTCTGCTATAAGATTTCCAAAGCCCGTGAGAGGCGTTGTTGCCCCCGCGCCTGCAAAATCAACTATCTTACCGTAAACTCCCATACCGCCGAGAGCCACTCCCGCAACCACGTACAAAACGAGGATGCGGGCAGGGGTAAGCTTGGTTTTATCTATGAGTATCTGCGCCGCAAGGCAAAACGCTCCCCCAACGGCAAATGCCTTGATATAGGGAAATATCACTTCCATCATTTCTTTTTCTCCCTCATTTCATCTGCTTCTGCGCCCTCGATGCGCACGAGATGGCCGATGCCCATAATAGTTCCCCCCTGCTGGAGGCTCATCGTGTTCATAAGAGCCCCCGTTCCGAGAAAGAGAACGGAGGAGAGAGCGCCGCGGCGAACTCTTGAAAGTATCTCCGAGGCAAGGACCGCCGCGCTGCAGCCGCATCCGCTGCCACCTGCGTGCTTATCCTGCCGCTCCCGCTCGTATATCATAAGGCCGCAATCTGCGTGGATCGCATCTATGCACCTGCTTTTCGAGGCCATGATATCCTTCAGTATCTCCGAGCCCTCGTAGCCGAGATCCCCCGTCAGTATCATATCGGCCTCCTCGCCCCCATCCTCAAAATAGCGGCAAAGGGTATCTGCCGCGGCAGGGGCCATTGCGGCGCCCATATTGTTTGCATCGTTGATACCCGCATCAACTATTCGCCCGGCTACTCCCTCAACTATCCTCGGAATGAATAGGTCCCCATCAAAAAGCGCTCTGAGCGCGTCCTCCCGACTGCAGCTTACCGCAAAGGCCCCCGCCCCCGTCACCGTCCACTGGGCGGTGGGCGGCCGCTGTCCCCCATACTCAAGAGGGGAGCGGAACTGCCGCTCCGCCGTTGCATTATGGGAGGAGGCAAGGCTCAGACACCTGAGAGAATAGGCCGACGAAAGAAGAGAGCCGAGAAGGAGCCCCTCCGCCGCCGTTGAGCAGGCGCCGTAAAGCCCCAGAAAGGGGCATACCATATCCCGAAGACCGTATGAGGTGCCGATGCATTGGTTTATAAGGTCCCCCGCGAGGACCGCATCCATATCGCTGTCCTCAAATCCCGCCTTGCATAGAGCCCTCTCGGCGCAAAGACGGACCAGCTCCGACTCTGATTTTTCCCACGTATCCTTGCCGAAGGTGTCGTCCCCCCGCAGGGCAATATCAAAGGAGCCCCCAAGAGGGCCCTCTGCCTCCTCGTGTCCCACTGCCGCCGCCGATGCAACGACGTACACGGGCCTTTCAAGCTTGATTATATCCTTCACTTTGACCTCCGCTTTTTTGCTTATTATTCCCCGAAAAGCAGGATCAAACCTGCGGGCCACGGCTTAAAATAAAAAAATAATATTTTTCGAGCAAAAAATTAAAAAAGTATTGACAAGACGGATTTTGTTTGATATAATAGCTGAGCGATTTAAGGAATCGCGGTTTACTGTGAGCAGTAAGCTACGGAAAGGTGGCTGAGCTGGTCTAAGGCGCACGACTGGAAATCGTGTAACGGCTAATACCCGTTCGAGGGTTCGAATCCCTCCCTTTCCGCCAAAAAAGAACGAAGCTTTCGCTTCGTTCTTTTTTTATCCAAGCCGCAGGCTTGGTATATCATCAGCCCCGACGGGGATGTATATCATCCATCGCCTTGCGATGGTATATCATCACGGCAAAGCCGTGTATAAATCCACCTGCGGCTTGATGATATACAACTCTTCTCCTTGATTTGTCTGCCTAAGGATGCTATAATATCCCAAAAGGAAGTGAAAAATTGAAAAGCATCTTTATACGAATTATGGGCGCTGTTTTTATCGCGGCCTCTCTTTGGATGGCATTTGCAAGCATTCGCACCTTTATCTCTCAGCTAGAGCGGGAAAGCTGGCCCGAGGCCCGAGCAACGGTTACGGAGTCCGCTCCCAAAAAAGGCAAAAACGACCGCACCCTCTATGACGTTGGCTACACCTTTGACGTTGGAGCAGAGAGCTTTCGCGGAGTGCTTGAGGGCCGCGGCCTTCCGAGAGAAACGGGAGACACCTTCAAGATCAAATACGACCCCGAGGACCCCTCCGCTTCAACTGACGTTCTGACGGCAGACAGGAGCGCCCTTACCATAAATCTTACCTTTTGCATCCTTATGATAAACCTTGCCCTTTGGGCAAACGGAGTACCAAACCTTTTTTCGGCCATATACAAGCTCTTCGGGCTTCTTGACAAAAAAGAGGAAAGCGAGGAGAAAAAGGAAAGAAAGCGCATTTCCCGCCTTCGTCGCTATATGACCGAGGGCAGCTACCCTGCAAGGCTTTGCGCTGCAGCCATTCTCGACTCCCTTCGCCTTGACAGCCACGGTCTCCCCCTTCTTATCGGCATTTTCTTTGCCCTTTTCGGCATAGCTTTTTGGCCCTTTTACATTATCGGCGGCCTTTGCATCGTATTTTTCATTTTGGCAGGCCCCGTTAATACCATATCTCTTATCAACAAATGCTACCGCACCCTCGGCGATCTCGAATTTTACAGAACGGTGCAGGCAGGCCTTGAGAAAAAGCGATACCCCTTTCGTACTCATTTCAGACGGGTGATGTGCGAGCTTTGCGAAAAAGCCCATATTGAATAAAAAACCGACGGTTTAGTAGGTTGGTCTTAGGGAAAAGACCAACCTACAATGAAATAGATTTGCGATGCAAATCTGTGATATTCGTCTTACGACGAGTGAAATAGGCTTCGCCTGTGAAATATTTTCTTCGAAAATGTTAAGGAATAAAAATATCCGCAACCTTGGTTGCGGATATTTTTTTACATTAACGTGCCCAAAGGGCACATATCACATTGCGTTAGCAATATATCACATTTCCCTCGGGAAATATATCACTTTCCCGTAAGGGAAAATATCACCGGCGGTTGCGATGAT
>JAZQAS010000058.1:0-26643 GCA_045545335.1 Candidatus Avispirillum sp.
CTTAATTCTCAAAAAAGCAAAAAAGTTTTCAACAGACAAACCATTTTTGAACTCAAAAGCAGAGATGGTTTTGTTCTTGTACCCAAAATTTCTTGTTTTTTTCGTTTTCCAATATTCGTGCATAAAAACAAGGTTCACCGTTTACGATGAACCTTGTCTTTC
Organism: Candidatus Avispirillum sp.; assembly: GCA_045545335.1. Taxonomy (GTDB): domain Bacteria; phylum Bacillota; class Clostridia; order Oscillospirales; family CAG-272; genus Avispirillum. The sequence goes on from JAZQAS010000058.1 coordinate 163, forward strand.
TTTTTCAGGGACTTTTTTTACAGCCCCTTTGATTATTTATTGAGCTCGGGGCTGTAGATCTGGTGGATATCCTCCATAACTGTAGCATTTTCTGCAAGCCAGCTCTGAGTGTACATATGAAGAAGCATTTTATTGAGCTCCTCGGCGCCGTAGTAGTAAACAAGGAAGCTCTCGGCCTCGGCAAATTCCTTGATATCGTAAGGCTCTGCCATTTCGAGAACCTTTTTCTCGTAGTACTCGTCGGTAACCTCAAGGTTTTCGCGTCTCTGAATGTAGTAGAGAAGCATTTCCTCGTAGCATGTCTTTTCTGCGTACTGCTCAAGATATTCGTAGAATTCGTCAAGATCCTCATATCCATAGGTTTCCTTAACGTATTCAAGAAGCGTCATTTTTGCTTCCTCAGCAGCGGCTCTTGTTGCGCTGAGGGTGTCATCGTATATTTTCTGATATTCCTTCTCGGGAAGCTTTTTGAGCTCGCTGTTCTTATATACGTAGTTCCAGGCGATATATTCCTTGTATCCGGAGATACCTTCAAGCATTTCCTCGCGAAGCTGAGAGATTATATATTCGCGAAGATTATCGCCGTAATATCCGAAATGCTCGTGGAAGAACTCATCGTTTGCCATAGAGAAGTCAACGGAGTCTATAGTGTTAAGATAGATCTCCATCTCAAGCTCACGGCCGGAGTTTACGTAATCGTGATAGAAGGGATCGGGAAGCTTGAGGGTGACTTTCTTTGTTTCGCCTGCCTCCATACCGATAACTGCATCGTCAAGAGCAGGGAAACCAAAATAATTATAGCCAAGAAGGAAGGACTGACCAACCTCAAGGTCGTTTTTTTCAAAGTTGAAGAGGGAATAGGTTGCGCCCGTGTCCTTGAATTTGCAGGTCGTGATGATATCAACAACGTCGCCCTTCTGGCAGGGACGGTCAGGGTCCTCGGTTCTGTCAGCATAATAAACCGCCAGCTGCATTTTCTTGTTATTGATATCCTCCTCGCTGGGTGCATAGGAAATATCGGGAACCTCGATGCCGGTATAGTCACAAACCTTAATGTAATCGGGAAGGTAGTAGTCATATTCCTCGCCGGTTCGGTCGTATGCTTCATATTTTTCATCTCTTGCGCATCCTGCAAGGATACCGGTCATAAGGCATATGATCAAGGATATGCAAAGAATTCTTGTAAGCTTTTTCATTTTTGATTCAGCTCCTTTGATTCGTTATTTACGTAATGTGATTTTAATCTGAGCTTACCTGTTACTTTAGTCAAAAGGTGATTGGAAAGCATTGAAAACAGCATAGCAATGGGGATTGAAATAAGATAATAAAGATAATCTGAAATTATCGTTCTGATCTCTGCGTCGAGGGGATCTCCGTATTTAACGAAAAAAGGAATGACGTTCATAAAAGTGAGATCGGCGATCAGTATTAAAAAGTAGACCGCAAGAGCTCCAAAGGAAGCAAACAAAGGAGAGAAGCTGTCATTTCCTTTTTTAATTCTCAGCTTTGCAAAGGAGAAGGCAAATATTAATGCGAGAACTATGACGAGAGCGTCAAAAAGAACTTCGGTTATGTATGAGAGCGCGCCTGCAATAAGCTGAGCCGTTGTGAGAGTGTTGACCAAAACGTTGTATACGTACATTATCACCTTTCCCAAGGTCAAGGCGGCAAGGGAAAGAAGCGATGATTTGATTGCAGTTTTTATTCCGAAATAGGAATATGCATATATCGAAACGGTAACGGTGGATGCAACGGCAAAAAGGTTAAACAGCTCGTATCCAATATGAAAAATACTGACAACAGCCTCGCTCATCATAATATCCGAGGAGTATATCATATAAAGGATCTGGCATAGCTTTGCAAGAGCAGTAGCTACCAAAACGAAGCCGCAGGAAAAAAGGAAAAAACGTTGAGTGATCTTATTTTTTGCCATACATTCTCCCTTCGGTCATATGACAATTTTTTATACCCTTGTATTTTAACATACTATCACTTACTTTACAAGATTAAATTTTGTAAACATTTATTTCTGTCATATTCTCTTTTTGAAAGAATATACTTTCAAAAAAAGCGGGAGTAGATATATGGCTGATCACAACATTATTTCAATTGACAGAGACAGGCCGCTGCTTGATCTTGCAGTGACCTGTGATTACAGAACAACGACCGAGTTTATTGATATTATGGCAGAAAGATATCCATTTCTTGTCGTAACGAGTATCGGTGAAACCATACTCTCCAAAAAGATACATATGCTTACCCTCGGTAATGAAAACTCAGATAGCTGTGTACTCTACGTGGGTTCACATCACGGCTGCGAGTGGGTGACGACGCAGATACTATTGAGATTTGTAAATGAGCTTTGTGAGTATTATAAGAATGCAAAGCAGCCCTTCGGTATCAATCTTCAGCAAATGTTGTCAAAGCGTTGTCTGAGAATAGTACCGCTTCTCAATGCAGACGGAGTTGATATACAGATAAACGGTGTTGACAAAGAATGCCTGCTTTACGACAGACTTAAGAAGATGTCCCGTGGGGATTTTTCAAAATGGCAGGCAAATGCGCGGGGCGTAGACCTTAATCATAATTATGATGCGGGCTTTAATGAATACAAAATACTTGAAATTCAGAATAATATCACAGCGGGAGCAACGAGATATTCGGGAGAATATCCGTTTTCAGAGCCCGAAAGCGGGTCTCTTGCAAATTATATAAGTTTCAACGATTCTGTAAAAATGGTAATGACACTTCACGCGTCTGGAGAAGTGATATACTATACCTCTGATGGATATGCACCTCCCAAAGCCAAAGAAATAGCCAAAAAGCTTTCAATGCTTTCGGGATATGAGCTTTCGGCCCCGAACGGGCTTTCAGCATACGGAGGTCTTACAGATTGGTTTATTAAAGAATTTGACAGGCCTTCGTTTACGATAGAATGCGGAGAGGGCTATACGCCTATACCCTACACTAGCTATTACAATATTTACGCAGGAATCAGAGAAATGCTTATGCTTGCACCGCAGCTGATTTAAGGTTGACAGGGAAGTGAGTTTCGGGTAAAATATTATTGTTATGAACAAAAGGAACGGTAAAAGCAATGAACGATACAAAAAAGCTTCTTATTGTTGACGGAAACAGTATTCTTAACCGCGCATTTTACGGCATCCGCCCTCTCAGCACTAAGGAGGGAATACCCACAAATGCAGTGTACGGTTTTATAACTATACTCAAAAAGCATATTGATGCTCTATCTCCCGATTATCTTGCCTGCGCTTTTGACCTGAAGGGGCCCACTTTCAGACACGAAATGTTTGAGGGCTACAAGGCAAACCGCCATCCGATGCCGGATGATCTTGCGGCCCAGCTTCCTTGGGCAAAGAAAACGGCAAAGGCGATGGGCTTTACTGTAATTGAATGTCAGGGCTGGGAGGCAGATGACGTCCTCGGCACCATTGCAGGTATGGCAGACAAGGAGGGCGGCATAAGATCCTATATCCTTACGGGAGACCGCGATTCTCTGCAGCTTATCACTGACGATACCTCCGTTATCCTTGTTAAGACTAAGGAGGATATCGTTTTTGACCGCGAAAAGTTTATTTCGGAATACGGAGTTACTCCTGAAGGATATATTCACGTTAAGGCTCTGATGGGCGATAGCTCCGATAATATTCCCGGAGTTCACGGTATCGGAGAAAAAACTGCGTTTAAGCTTATCGGTGCCTGCAAGACCCTTGACGGACTTTATGCTGATGAAGCAATGGGCGGAGCCGGAAAGAGCGCAAAGGAAAAGCTTCTTGCAGGCAAGGAAGATGCCTATATGTCCTATGATCTTTCAAAGATAAGCCGAGAAGCGCCTGTTGGTATAACCCTTGAGGATATAAAGCATGAGGGTCACGATGCAAATGAGCTTCTTGAAATCTTCACAAAGCTTGAATTTTCGGGTCTTGCAAAGCGCTTTGACTTTGACTCTGCCGAAACGGAAGAAAAGGCGTCTGTTAATATTCCCGATGTGATCGAGAAAAATGCAGAGGATATTGCCGCCGAAGACGGTATTATAGCGCTTTCTGTTTGCAATAACGCGCTTTACGCTTGTACCTCCGACGGACTGTACAAGGTCTGCGGTGACCCTTCTTCAATTTTTGAAAAAGGCTTTATCTGTCACGATTATAAGGAGTTTTATAAGTATCAGATGAAGCTTGCATCCTTCGGTAAATGTTTATTTGATACGATGAGCGCTTCATATCTCCTTTCCCCCGGTGAAAGCTCTTATCCCATAGGAAAGGCAGTAGTCCGCTATCTTGGAGAGCAACCCAAGGAGGCTGAGGGAGCGGAGGCATTCTATATGTATAAGCTCTATCCCGAGCTTTCAAAGGCTCTCAGCGAAGCGGGAATGACGTCCGTGCTTGAGGACATAGAAATTCCTCTTTCACCCGTTCTTGCTGAAATGGAAGAAATCGGCTTCAGACTTGATACGGATGGGCTTCGCTCTTATATTGAGCAGCTTAATTTCCTTCAGCAGCAGCTGTGCGAAAGGATATACGTTCAGGCAGGAAGGGAGTTTAATATCAATTCACCGAAGCAGCTTGGTGAGGTTCTCTTTGAGGATCTCGGTCTACCCGTAAAGAAAAAGACAAAGACCGGATATGCAACGGATGCGGAGACTCTCTCCTCCTTGAGACCATACAGCGAGATAATCGACGATATTCTTGATTACAGGCAGGTGACAAAGCTTGTCGGCACCTACGGCGAAAATATCATCGCAATGGTGGATGAAAATTCAAGGATACACACCCGCTTCAATCAGGCAGGAACGGCAACGGGCAGGCTGTCATCCCTTGATCCCAATATGCAGAATATTCCCGTTCGAGGTCAGCTTGGACGTGAGATTAGAAAGTATTTTACAGCAAGTGACGACGGTCATATACTTATAGATGCAGACTATTCTCAGATTGAATTAAGGCTTCTTGCTGAGATATCAAATGACAGCGTGATGAAGCAGATATATCTTGAGGGCGGAGATATCCATGCGTCTACCGCATCAAAGGTATTCGGTGTTCCTCTTGAGCTTGTCACAAAGGAGCTCAGATCAAAGGCCAAGGCTGTTAACTTCGGTATAGTTTACGGAATAGGAGATTTCTCACTTTCTCAGGATCTCCACGTTTCCCGTAAGGCTGCCAGAGAGTACATTGACAGCTATCTTGCTACGTTCCCCGACGTTGATAAATATCTTAAGGAAACGGTTGAAAAAGCAAAAAAGGACGGTTATACCACAACGCTTCTCGGCCGTCGCAGACCTATTCCCGAGCTATCGGCGCAGAATAAGAATCTGCAGGCATTTGGTGAGAGAGTGGCAATGAACAGCCCTATTCAGGGAACTGCGGCCGATATTATCAAGCTTGCAATGATAAATGCACATAAGGCGCTCAAGGAAGCAAAGATAGATGCAAAGCTGATTTTGCAGGTGCATGACGAGCTGATCGTTGAAGCTTCACTTGATTGCTGTGATAAAGCAGCTGAAATTCTTGTTGATGCAATGAAAAATGCATATAAGACCTGTGTACCCCTTGACGTTGAAGCTAATACCGGAATAACTTGGTATGATGCAAAATAGTAAAACAGAGCCTTTGCTGCAAAGCAAGGGCTCTGTTTTAGTTTTTATTAATAAATATACACAAAAACTATTGACTTTAGCGCGGTAAAGTGATAAACTGTTAAGCAATTAATGAATTGGAGAGCTTATATGCATAACTTTCAATCTGAATCAATGGACAGACTGTTTAAGACAATACTTGATCTTGAAACAATTGATGATTGCTACCGTTATTTTGAGGATATCTGTACGATCAAGGAGCTTCAGGATATGGCGCAGCGGCTTGATACTGCAATAATGCTTGATAACGGTGAGAATTATCAGACGATCTCCGATAAGGTGGGCATCAGCACAGCAACTATCGGCCGTGTCAGCAAATGTCTTAAATACGGAAGCGGCGGTTACAGAGCTGCCATCGATAAGCTGAATGGTAAGGAAAAGGACTAAAAGTGATGTATATCAATGATAACCTTTTAAAATATGATGAAATGGCGATATTTGCTCTTCGTCAGCTTTACGCAAGCTACGGTTATTCGCTTTATAAAATGAGCAAATTTGAGGAATATGATTTTTATTTGAAGAATAAGGATTTTCTCATATCAGACGGAGTCATTACATTTACGGATACAAACGGAAAGCTTATGGCGCTGAAGCCTGACGTTACGCTTTCAATTATAAAGAATACAAACGCAGAAAAGGGCTTTGTTCAGAAGTTTTATTATAATGAGAACGTATACCGTATTTCACCCGGCTCAAAGACCTATAAGGAGATCATGCAGGCAGGTCTTGAGTGCATTGGCGATATTGATGATTATTGCATAGCCGAGGTGCTTTCGTTGGCTGCAAAGAGCCTTGCTTCCTTCAGTGATGACGCTGTTCTTGATATTTCACATCTTGGAATTCTTTCCGATGTATTTGATTGGGCAGGCGTTAACGAAGAATCACGGGATGCTCTTATGAAGCTTATCGGTGAAAAAAATTCCCATGAGGCTGCTGAGCTTTTGCGTTCACTTTCTGTAGATGAGGAAAAGATTGCAGCAATCGTAAGACTTGTTAATACCTACGGAAGACCCTCTGACGTTTTTGACTCAATAGAAGATATTCTGAGTGTTGCGGCGGATGCAGGTACGGGAGATCAGCTGAAAAAGATAATTGGATCTGCAAATGCTGCAGAGGCAGGTGATATTATTCGCATAGACTTTTCCGTAACGGGTGATATCAATTATTACAACGGAATCGTTTTCAGAGGCTTTATCAGCGGCATTCCGAGAAGCGTTCTGTCAGGCGGTCAGTATGACAGGCTTATGAGAAAAATGCAGAAATCTTCGGGGGCTATCGGATTTGCCGTTTATCTTGATATGCTTGAAAGACTTCTTTCAAAAAGCAAGCTCTACGACGTTGATACCGTGATAGTTTATGATAACGGCACTCTTCTCAAGACCTTGAACGAAGCCGTTGAAAAGTTCAAGGAAAAGGGAAGCGTTTCCGTTCAAAGAAGTATTCCGAAAAAGCTTTCATATAAAACGCTTGTTAAGCTCTCCGAGGGTGAGGTGACTATACTTGAAAACAATGCTTAACGTGGCTCTCCCTAAGGGCAGACTTGGCGAAAAGGTATATGCAATGTTTGAAAAGGCAGGCTTTGAATGTCCCTCGCTCAAAGAGCAGAACAGAAAGCTTATCTTTGAAAATGAAGAGGTCGGTGTAAGATATTTCTGGGTAAAGCCTTCCGATATTGCCATATACGTAGAGAGAGGCGCCGCAGATATCGGCGTTGCGGGAAAGGATATACTTCTTGAGTATAATCCCGACGTATACGAGCTCCTTGACCTTGGAATCGGTAAATGCAGAATGGCAGTTGCCGCAAAGAAGGATTTTAAGGATGACCCCGTGAGAACGCTCAGAGTTGCAACAAAGTTTTCAAATATCGCAAAAAACTATTATACGTCTATTGACCGTGACATTGATATAATCCACTTGAACGGTTCTATTGAGATCGCGCCCATTCTCGATCTCTCGGACGTTATCGTTGATATCGTTGAGACCGGAACAACTCTAAAGGAGAATCAGCTTGAGGTTTTTGAGACTATCGTTCCCATCAGCGCAAGGCTTATTGCAAATAAATCAAGCTTTAAATTTAAAAATCAGAAGATCGAAAAAATAGTTGCGGAGATATCCGCTCAGTTGGGTAAGTAAAATGATAAAGATATTTGAATACGGAAAGGTTGCAAATGAAGATATCTTCGCTCGCACCGAACCCGAAATTGACGTGGAAGCGGTAGTTTCCGAAATAATCGATAACGTAAGAAGAAACGGCGATAAGGCTCTCCTTGAATATACTGAGAAGTTTGACCGCGCCGTTCTAAGCTCACTTCTTGTAACCGAAGAAGAGATCAACGAGGCTGTAGCGCTTGTAGAGCCTGAATTCCTTGAGATCTTAAAAAAGGCTAGCGCAAATATAACTAAGTTTCACGAGCGTCAGGTTAGAAACAGCTTTATAATTAATGATGAGCCCGGTATCGTTGTCGGTCAGAAGATCATACCCGTTGACCGCGCGGGACTTTACGTTCCCGGAGGGACTGCGGCGTATCCTTCAACGGTTCTTATGGATTCAATTCCCGCTAAGATCGCAGGCTGTAAGGAAGTAGTAATGGTAACTCCTCCCAATAAAGAGGGAAAGGTCAATCCCGTTATTCTTGCGGCGGCATACGTTGCAGGGGTAGACCGTATTTTCAAGGTCGGCGGTGCTCAGGCTATTGCCGCTCTTGCATACGGAACCCAGAGCATACCTAAGGTCGACAAGATCGTTGGCCCCGGAAATGCATTTGTAGCAGAAGCGAAAAAGCAGGTTTTCGGTAAGGTTTCAATTGATATGATAGCAGGCCCCAGCGAGATACTTATAGTTGCAGATGGCGCTTCTGATCCTTCCCACGTAGCAGCTGACCTTCTTTCTCAGGCCGAGCATGACCGCCTTGCGAGCGCAGTTCTCGTAACGGATTCTTTAGAGCTTGCCAACGCCGTCAGCTCTGAACTTGAGAGACAGATCCCTCTCCTTGAAAGAGCAGATATTGCGAGAGCTTCCATTGATAATAACGGCAAGATAATCGTTGCGGATTCTCTTATGAGAGCCATTGATATTGCAAACGAGATAGCTCCCGAGCATCTTGAGCTTTGCGTTGATAATCCCTTTGATTATCTTGATGCAATACGCCATGCAGGCTCTATCTTTATGGGCAGAAACTGTCCCGAAGCACTCGGCGATTATTATGCAGGCCCAAATCATACTCTACCCACAAGCGGAACTGCAAAATTCTCAAGCCCTCTGTCCGTAGACGATTTTGTCAAGAAAACGCAGTATACCTATTATACAAAAGATGCCCTTGCAAAGGTTGCAGAGGACGTTTCCTATTTTGCGAAAAAAGAGGGACTTACGGCACACGCAAACAGCGCTATTATAAGAACTAAAGGAATTTAACATGAGCCGTTTTCTTTGCGATAAACATAAAAATCTTGTTCCGTATACTCCCGGCGAGCAGCCTAAGAATATGGAATATATAAAGCTTAATACCAATGAGTCGCCGTTTTTGCCTTCAAAAAAGGCTGTAGAATATGCCGAAAGTGAAATTGAGCGTTGCAGACTGTATTCAGATCCCGAATGTACCGATCTTGTCAGCACGGCAGCTGAGGTTTTTGGAATTGAAAAGGATGAGATCCTTTTTACAAACGGTTCTGATGAGATTCTAAATTTTGCGTTTATGGCGTTTTGTGACAGCGAGCATCCTGCATATTTTCCCGACATTACCTATGGATTTTACAAGGTATTTGCCGAGGTCAACAACGTTCCGTACGTTGAGATACCCCTTAAGGATGATCTGACTGTTGATATAAACGATTATAAGGCGTTAAAGGGTGTTATATTCATTGCAAACCCCAACGCGCCTACGGGAATTGCGTTGCCTCTTTCTGATATTGAAAGAGTTATCAAGGCAAACCCTGACAGCGTTATAGTTGTAGATGAAGCATACGTTGATTTCGGAGCCGAGAGCGCAGTCTACCTTATCAGAGAGTACGATAACCTCCTCGTAACTCAGACTTTTTCAAAGTCCCGTTCATTGGCGGGAGCTCGCCTCGGCTTCGGTATTGCTTCAAAGGAACTTATCCACGATCTTAATGCAATTAAGTATTCAACGAACCCCTACAACGTAAACCGTATGACAATGGCGGCAGGAGTCGGCTCATTGTCAGATGAAGAATACACAAAAGCCAACTGCCAAAAGATAATCAATACGCGTGAGCGTACAAAGAAAGAGCTTAAGGCCCTCGGCTTTGAGATGACGGATTCAACGGCAAACTTTATATTTGCCCGTCACCCTTCGTATGACGGCGAAGCGCTTTACAGAGACCTTAAGGAGCGCGGCATCCTTGTGCGCCATTTTTCAAAGGAAAGAATACATCAGTATAACAGGATCACTGTCGGCACAGACGGACAGATGGACAGTCTTATAGATACAATTAAGGATTTACTGGGAGATTTAAATGAGAACTGCTGATATAAACAGAAAAACAAAGGAAACAGATATTTCCCTGAAGCTCAACGTTGACGGAAAGGGTCTCAGCAGCATTGATACGGGCTGCGGCTTTCTTGATCATATGCTGACTCTTTTCGCCTCTCACGGAAAGTTTGACGTTGCGCTCACCTGCAACGGTGATACTGAGGTGGACTATCATCACACCGCAGAGGATGTTGGTATCGTTCTTGGCAGCGCGTTCAAGGAGGCCCTTGGAGATAAGAAGGGAATAGTACGCTACGGCAATATGATCCTTCCTATGGATGAATCTCTCATTCTTTCTGCTATTGATTTTTCAGGAAGAAGCTATCTCGGCTACGCTCTTGATATTCCGACCGAGAAGGTAGGAGATTTTGATACGGAGCTTTGCGAAGAATTTTGGCTTGCATTTGTGAGACAGGCCGAATGCACCCTCCATATAAGACAGCTTGCAGGCTATAACTCTCATCATATAATCGAGGGCGCGTTTAAATCTGTTGCAAGATCTATCCGCGCCGCCGTAAAGGTAGACCGAGAGTTTGCCGATGAGGTTCCTTCTACCAAGGGGGTTCTTTGATGCTTGCCATAGTAGATTACGGTGTCGGTAACCTTTTTTCTCTCCGATGCTCACTTGAGGCTATCGGAGCGGACGTTGTCGTAACTAAGGACCCTGAGGTGCTGCGGCGCGCAGATCAGATCATTCTGCCGGGTGTTGGCGCATTCGAGGATGCGGCAAATAAGCTTCGCGCAACGGGTCTTTGTGACCTTCTTGTTGAAGAAGCAAAAAGAGGCAAGCCTCTTTTGGGTATTTGCCTCGGTATGCAGATGCTTTTTGAAAAAAGCTACGAATACGGGGTACACGAGGGGCTCGGACTTATAAAGGGCTCGGTAAAGCCCATTGCCGACGTTATTCCAAAAGATCTCAAGATACCCCATATAGGCTGGAATTCGCTTAATATGATGCAGAAGGATTGCCCGCTGTTTAAATACATAAGTGATGGCGACTGCGTTTATTTTGTACATTCCTATTATGCCTGCGACTGTGACGAAAGCGTTATTGCTACAAGTGAATACGGTGCAGCTTTGACTGCCGCCGTTGCCTCAAATAACGTTTTCGGATGCCAGTTCCATCCCGAAAAGAGCGGAGAGGTGGGCCTTTCCATACTTCGGGCGTTTATTGAAATGAAGGAGGGAGATATATGCTGATCTATCCTGCAATAGACCTTTACGGCGGCAAGGCCGTCAGGCTTTATAAGGGTAATTACGATGAGATGACGGTATATTCGGATAACCCTCTTGAAATAGCAAAGGATTTTGAGATTTGCGGCTGTACCCATATCCATATGGTAGACCTTGAGGGTGCAAAGCTTGGTACAACACCGAATTTTGATACAGTATGCAACGTCAAGAAAAATACAGGTCTTTTCCTTGAGATCGGCGGCGGCATCCGCTCTATGGAGGTTATTGATAAATATATCTCTGAGGGAGTGGACAGAGTCATTCTCGGAACTGCCGCAGTGACTGAAGAGGGCTTTGTTGAAAGAGCCGTTGCAAAATACGGAAGTAAGATCGCCGTGGGTATTGATATTAAGGACGGATTTGTTGCTATCAAGGGCTGGACAGAAAAGTCTGAGCTTTGCGCTTTTGATTTTTGCGAAAGGATGCAGGCGGCAGGCATTAAGACCCTTATCTGCACCGATATTTCAAAGGACGGCGCAATGCAGGGCACAAATCACGGGCTTTACCGCGAGCTTTTCGAAAAATTCAATATACAGATAATTGCATCGGGAGGAGTTTCCTCCATCGAGGACGTTCGCAAGCTGAGTGAGCTTGATCTGTACGGCGCAATTATCGGCAAGGCGTACTATACGGGCGCCATTGATCTTAGGGCAGCAGTTGAGGTAGCGAAATGATAACGAAAAGAATAATTCCTTGCCTTGACGTTCGCGACGGGCGCGTGGTCAAGGGCGTTAATTTTGACGGACTTCGTGACGTTTCCTCGCCCGTTGAGCTTGCGAAGTTCTATTCGGACGGCGGAGCGGATGAGCTCGTCTTTTACGATATAACCGCCTCCAGCGACGGAAGAGCCCTGTTCACAGACATACTTTGCGAAACGGCGAAAAAGGTTTTTATCCCCCTTACAGTCGGCGGAGGCATCAATTCTGTCAGCGACTTTGACCGCGTTCTCAATTGCGGCGCTGATAAGGTCAGCGTAAATTCGGGCGCTATAAGAAATCCCGATCTCATCTATGAGGCCGCAAAGCTCTACGGAGACCAGTGCGTGGTTCTGTCTGTTGACGTTAAACGAGTAGGCGGAGAGTTTCGCGTGTTTGCTAAGGGCGGCAGAGAAGATACGGGTATGGAGGCTCTCGGCTGGATAAAGCGCTGCGTAGAAAACGGAGCAGGCGAGGTCGTAGTGAATTCCATAGATACAGACGGTGTTAAAGGCGGCTTTGATATTGAAATGCTCAGCGCCGTTTGCGATATAGTTTCAGTTCCCGTTATCGCCTCGGGCGGCGCGGGCAGGATCGCTGATTTTATAGACCTTTTCAATACGCTTCCCAAGGTGGATGCAGGCCTTGCCGCATCGATCTTCCATTTTGGAGAAGTAGATATAAAGGACCTTAAGAGCGAAATGAAAAAAGCAGGCATCCCTGCAAGGATATGAGGTAAAAATGATAAACGTTAACGAACTTAAATTTGATGAAAAGGGGCTTATCCCTGCAATAGTCGTAGATGCAAAGACAAAAAAAGTGCTCACCCTTGCATATATGAATAAGGAGAGCCTTGAGATATCCATAGAAAAGGAGCTCACTTGCTTCTGGAGCCGCTCAAGAGAGGAGCTTTGGCTCAAGGGTGAGACCAGCGGCAATTATCAACATATCGTTTCTATCACAGCCGATTGCGATAAGGATGCCCTCGTTGTAATGGTTGAGCCTGACGGACCTGCCTGCCATACCGGCAGCTATTCTTGCTTCACAGCACCCGTATTTGAGAGCGAGGAGCGCCACGAGTTTTCATATGAGGGACTTATGAGCCTTATTGAGGGCCGTAAGACCGAAAAGAAGGAGGGCTCCTATACCACCTATCTTTTTGAGAAGGGAATTGATAAGATACTTAAAAAGGTGGGCGAGGAATGCACCGAGGTCATCATCGCAGGCAAGGCAGACGATAAGGCGGAAACTGTATACGAGATCGCAGACCTTGCTTATCACGTAATGGTTATGATGTGCGAGATGGGAATCACACTTGAGGATATCAGAAGCGAGCTTGCAAGCCGCCACGTTATCGACCATAAGGTAAAGCAGGAGAAAATGACGAAATAAAAACAAAAGCTGTCGCAAAGCGACAGCTTTTATCTTTTGTGTTATTAATGCTTATTCTTAATAAGTCCGAAAAGCTTTGAAAGCTCCATTATAACGGTAGGAATAAGGATAAGTCCGAGGGCTATGAGATAGAGCTGCCAGGAAAGCTTTACGATACCGAATGCGATACCAACGGGAGTGAAGAGAAGAATAAGAACGAGAACGAGAGATGCAAGCACTGCAAGGTTCAGCTTCTTATTCGTAAAGAGGCCTATCTTGAAGATAGAATGATCGGAGCGCATATTGAAGGACTGGAGCACCTGAGAAAGGGAAAGGACCATAAACGCCATTGTCTGTCCTGCCGCAAGTGCATCAATTCCTGCAGGTGCGTAGGTATTTCCGAGCCAGAATGCAATGAGAGTGAGTACGCCGAACATTATACCCTGAAGAACTATACGAATGCCGAGGCCGTGAGCAAAAATGCCTTCGTTCTTGGGCTTGGGCTTCTTATCCATAACGTCCTTTTCAACGGGCTCCATACCCAGCGCAATTGCGGGAAGAGAGTCGGTAACGAGGTTTATCCAGAGAAGCTGCATTGAAAGGAGAGGCGTTTTCTGCCATATTAGCATTGCAAAGAATACGGTTACTACCTCGCCGATATTTGTGCCGAGAAGGAAGCCAACAACCTTTTTTATATTGGCATAGATTCCGCGTCCCTCGCGAACTGCGTCTACGATGGTCGCAAAGTTATCGTCTGTAAGGGTCATATCAGCGGCGCTCTTTGCAACGTCTGTTCCCGTGATACCCATAGCGCAGCCGATATCGGCGGCCTTAAGAGCGGGGGCATCGTTAACTCCGTCACCGGTCATTGAAACTACCTGACCGCGGCGCTGCCAAGCTTTTACTATTCTTATCTTATTTTCGGGAGAAACTCTTGCGTATACGGAGATCTTTTCTACCTTTTCGTCAAGCTCGGAATCGTTCCAAAGGTCAAGCTCGCTGCCCGTGATAGCCATATCGCCCTCTTCAAGGATGCCAAGCTCCCTTGCGATGGCGGAGGCTGTTACTACGTGGTCGCCCGTTATCATAACGGGCTTGATGCCTGCCTTACGGCAGGTTGCAACGGCAACCTTTGCCTCAGGTCTGGGAGGGTCAATCATTCCGACGAGACCGATAAAGGTAAGTCCGTTTTCGATCTCATCGCTTGTAAGCTCTTCGGGAAGCGCGTTAATAGTCTTGATACCAACAGCGAGAACTCTCAGCGCATCACGGCTCATATTTTCCGTAAAGGCCTTTGCCTTTTCAAGATCGCCCTTTATGCATCTCTCTGACATTACGTCAAACGCACCCTTAACGATAACGGTGAGCTTGCCGTCAATATCGTTAACGGTGGTCATCAGCTTTCTGTCAGAGTCGAAGGGAATACCGCCGAGGCGGGGATAGCTGCGGTTGAGCTCCTCCTTTTCCATACCGTTTCTGTGGGCGGCATAAACGATGGAGGTCTCAGTGGGGTCGCCTATATGCTGCTCCTTTTCTCCTCCGAATATAACGGAGCCGTCGCAGCAAAGTGTTCCGAGCTTCAAAAGCTCTCGTACGTCTGCAGAGTTGTTGTCGGTGATGTCAACGGTATCGTCTGCGCCGTCAAGGTATGCCTTGACGAGGGTCATTCTGTTCTGAGTGAGGGTGCCCGTTTTATCGGAACAGATGATAGAAGCGCTGCCCAGGGTCTCAACTGCAGGGAGGCGTCTGATAAGGGCGTTTTTCTTGACCATTCGCTGAACGCCGATGGAGAGAACGATGGTAACGATGGCGGGAAGACCTTCGGGGATAGCAGATACTGCAAGGGAAACCGCGGTCATAAATATCTCCATAGGCTCCATCGTTTTTGAAACGAGGCCGACTATGAAAATAATAGCGCAGGCAGCGATGGCAACGACGCCGAGATATTTACCGAGCTGAGCAAGCTTCTTCTGCAGTGGTGTCTGCGTATCGCCTTCACCCTCGAGAAGATTGGCGATCTTACCCATTTCCGTATTCATTCCCGTTCCCGTAACAACGGCAGTTGCGTTACCGTAGGTAATGCTGCAGCCTGAGAACACCATATTTGAGCGGTCGCCTATGGGAGCGTTTTCAGAAACCTCGCAAAGCGCATCCTTTTCAGAGGGAACAGACTCGCCCGTGAGGGCAGACTCCTCACTTTTCAGGCTTGTGGAGTCAAGAAGTCTTGCGTCTGCGGGAACGAAATCGCCTGCCTCAAGCTTTATGATGTCACCGGGAACGAGAAGGGAAGCGTCAATGACCTTTTCATCTCCGTCACGGATGACTCTTGCGTGAGGCGCAGACATATTTTTCAGCGCATCAAGGGCCTTTTCCGCCTTGCCCTCCTGATAAACGCCCATAATAGCGTTGAGAATAACGATAAGCAGAATAAGCGCAGGCTCAAAGAATTCCTTGGGCTCGCCTTCAATGCAGGCTATTACGAAGGAAATAACAGCGGCGGCAATGAGGATAAGGATCATAACGTCCTTGAACTGATCGAGAAATCTTTGGAAAAGAGATTTCTTTTTCTTTTCCTTGAGCTTGTTTTCGCCGTGCTTTGTAAGAAGCTCGGCGGCGGCTGAGGAGGAAAGACCCTTCTCGCCGTCAGTGCGAAGGGCTGAAATCAGCTCTTCCTTGTTAGTACTGTGAGGTATCAATTTGATTTTCTCCTTAGTAGTATGTATTAAAAATTATAAACGTGTGGAGGGAAGCGCAACGCAAAGGCAGGAGCGGAACTTTCTGTAAAAATCGCTGTAATGAGGGCTTCTTTTGTCAAGTATCCATTCTTTATAAGAACAGCAAACGGCGTCTGCCCAGAAATTTGCGCGAAAGTCGTCTGTTGTGAACGCATTGAGCTTCAGAAAGGCTTTGATCTCATTGCTGAGATGATCGGAAAACGAATTCTGTCCCTCAATATTGAGAAGCTTTTTATAGTATGCGCGATTATCGTAAAAATAGACGCTGAGGTCTTTGAAGACCGTGCAATCCGTGTGGTCGGAAAGCTTTTCTCGCAAACGAGGGAACTCAATGTCAAAAACGCTGTTAGCAAGGTCGTATTTGTCGCAGAAATGGTAGTAGAAGCTCTTTCTGTTCATATTGCATTTTTCGCAGATATCGCTAACGCTAATCTTTTGAAAGGGCATTTCGCAAAGAAGCTCCTTAAAGGCCTTTGCAAGTGTTTTTCTAGTGTCAGTCATTGTTTTAATCTCCTTATAAACTCGCAGTCCATAGGGATCAAATAAAAAAACGAAACCCATCTGGCTCTGCAGATAAGTCTCGTCGATTAAGATAAAGCCAGAATAAATGAATTATTCGGGTGTTGACTTTATCACACAGGGTGCTGACTACTCCCTTATTATCACTAATATATCACATAATTTTTGAAAAATCAAGTAAATCAACAAATATTGTAAATTATTCACAATTTGTTATAAAATAACTGCCTGCAAAAGCAGGCAGTTGATATCAGTAGGTATAGTATTTTATAGAGTCGATAAGCAGCTTTCCGTCTTTCTTGACGAGGGTGAAGTGAAGCTTTTTTGAGCCGTCGCTGCCGATGTCGTTTCTGAATGTGCCGTTATTGCGGTGGATCTTATAGGAAACGTTGAAATAGTAAGCCTCAAGAGAGTTTTCTGTTCCTTCGCCAAGCTTTTCTATCTTCATTTCATATATCATCTGCTGAGTGAAGCTGTAATAAGGCTCGTTTGACTTGTAGTAGTTTTCGGTAAACAGCGCGTTATACCCTTCGTAATTACCGTTGATAGCAAGATCAAAGTATCTGACGAAAAACTTAACGTCATCGGAATAAGAGTCCATATCCTTCTCGGAAAGGGCAATGGTCTCCGCGCCCTTGGTGTAGTATATGTTTCTGTCAAGATCAAGGTATTCCTTGTCCGTCATAACGTCAAGGTCATAATCAATGGGGTAGTATAGATAAGTCTGCGTGCTGCCGTACATTCCGATTATCTCTTCCTGCTTTTCGCTGTCAAACATTGGGTTCGTATCCTTTCCATCGGGAATAAGATACAGAACGGCAACGCTGATGATACCGATAAGGCAAAGAGACGCAAAGACGATAATTATGGCTTTTTTCTTATTTTTTGAGTTTTTGTTTTCCTTCAGATCAGGCTCTGCGGGAACCGGGGACTCGTTTTTCTTAATATTTTCATTCATAGTTAAAGCTCCAGAAATCTTTTGAGGTTCTTTAGGCTTTGGGGAAGTGCCCAGAAAACGTCCTCGCCTCCCTCAAATTCGATAGACATATATCCGTCAAAGCCGGAATTGCGAAGCACCTTTATGCTCTGAGCGGCCTTTGCGCTTCCGAAGCCGATAAGAGCGCCACGAAGATAATTGCCGCTTCTTGAGCAGAACCATCCATCGCCGGGGTTTATCTCAGTGCCGTTCTTGAAGTAAAAATCCTTGCAATGTACGTGGAATGCATAAGGAGTCATTATGCCGACGGAATGGGAAGGATCCTCATCAGCGCACATAAAGTTGCCGATATCTACGAGAGCGCCAAAGTTCGGATGATTGACTGCGTTTATGAGCTTTTCAACTCGCTGAGCATCCTGAGAGAAAAAGCCGTGGTTTTCTGTCATAGTCTTAATACCCTTTGACTGAGCATATTCCGCAACTTCTCTTGCGCCCTCGGCAATGTAGGGGATCGCCGCATCATAACCAGTATTGTAGTTGCGCTTAAAGGGTGCGTAAGCTACGTCGTGGCGTAGCATTGAGCAACCCATAAGGGATGCTATGTCAACCATATTTTTAATTCTTTCGATCTCTTTATCAAGATCTGTGCGATCCTCAAGTGCAAGATTTCCGCCAATGCAGAAATTTACGGGAGTAATGTCTACTTCCTCGCATTTTTCTTTTATAAGATGAGCTTTATCAGGATTTGTGTAATCGTTCTCAACGAATTCAATACCGTCAAATCCCATTTCCTTTGCTTTTTCAATAACGCCGAGAGTACCGAGCTGGCTCTCGTCCGCCTGCCATCCAAAGCTGTAGCTGCTGACGCATGTTTTGATCATAAGTGCTTTCCTTTCAAGGAGATGATAATGTAATTATAATCTAAACTGATAATATATTCAAGTAAATCGTTAAAATTAACAAAAAAACTCTGAAATAATATTATTGACTTGTTGTTGTTAGTGATATATAATTGCATTAGAAGTAAATACAAAGGAGAAATATATGAAAAAATTACTATCTTTCGTTTTAGCGGTAATATTTGTTTTCAGTACACTTGCCGCTCTGACTGTCAGCTCTGCTTCTTACGTTATCGGTGATCTTGATAACGACGGATCCATCAACGGTAAGGATGCTAATATTCTCAAGCGCTATATTTCAGGCGCAGGCGATATCGCTGATTTGAGATGTGGCGATATTAATAAAGACGGTAACGTGAACGGAACCGACAGCAATTTCCTTCTCCGTTATATTGCAGGTGTATATGTGATCGATCAGCCTAAGGATGAGCCCGAGGTTCCTGAGCTTTCCACGGTTGCTATTGAAGAATATGTTGTCGTGTATCCCGCAGATGGCTCTGTATATGAGCTTTATGCTGCCGAGATACTTTGCGACTATGTTTCAGATAATTGCGGAGTTGAGCTTAGCCTCGTTGATGATACTGCCGCTGAGACTGACTACGAGATCCTCGTAGGTGAAACAAACAGAGCTGAAAGCACAATAGACGCTGAGATCGCTGATAATCAGTATTTGCTTAAGGCTGACGGAACAAAGCTCGTTCTCCTTGGCAAGGACTATATGGTGGGCGGAGCCGTAGGCGAGCTTACTCATTATTATCTCGTTGACGGTGACGTTTGCGTAGACAGTATTGCTACTACCGACGTTGTTCTTGATTATGAGCCTGTTGAAGGCGATAACGTTATCCTTATGATCGGTGACGGTATGGGCTTCAATCACGTTGAGTTTTCTTCACTTTATACAAGTGTATGGTGGCCTGAGTGGAACTACGAGGGCTTCATTGCAAAATCATTCCCCAATCAGGGCGAGTCTATTACATATTGCGTCCTGGATATGCTTGGAGATTATTCGTTCCAGAGACAGATAACCGATAGTGCAGCTTCCGGTACCGCTATGTCAACAGGTTGGAAGACTCAGAGAAGAAAGCTTGGTATCAACAGATACGACCAGACTGTAAAGAATGTGCGCGAAATGGCGTATGATCTTGGATATAAGACAGCCGTTCTTTCAACTGAGCCTTCTTCCGGCGCAACTCCTTCCGCTTTCCTTGTTCACTGTCCTGACCGTGGCGATGCTGAGACTATCCTTGCTCAGCAGGCTGAGCTTATCGCCAATAACGAGGTAACTCTCATCAAGGGAGATATCCACGACAATCTTCTTGCTGATACCAAGGAGGCGCTTGATCTTATCTCCACAGATTCCGAAGGATTCTTCATTATGATCGAGGAGTCTTATATAGATAAGGCTTCTGAAAAGATTCCTCTCGGCCAGTATACATATGATGACCTCGCGCACTATATGGTAAGATTTAACTCCTCGATCCAGTATGCCGCAACCTTTACTGCAGCAACACCCGGTACTGTTCTTATCGTAACCGCAGACCACGAGACCGGCGTTATGACAACCGGCGGTATGATCTCCAACGGAGGAAATCACTCCAATCTTAACGTTCCTATTTATGCAATGGGTTACGGTACGGAGTGCTTTGACGGTGTAGCGGTTGAAAACGTTAAAATCGGTAAGTTCATTGCAGATATTTATGATTATGTAGGACCTACAGACGATATCTCAGGCATAGTTAATAATGACTATTAATAAAAAAGGGCTTCGGCCCTTTTTTATTTACAAAATTTTAATGGTTGAAATATGGAAAAATTTTTGATATAATTGTATAGTTAACAAGAAATCACATTATGTAAGTTGGTATTGGATTATGTCGGAATTTATGAATATAAATAATAACGTAACGCTTCTCGGAATAGATATAGGTTCGACGACGGCAAAGATCGTTGTCGTTCGAAACGGGGAAGTCGTCTATAATAAGTACGAGCGTCATATGTCACAGGTCAGGCAGAAAACTCTCGAGATGCTGAAGGCTTGCGCTGATATAATCGGAGACGGCGATATAAAGGTTGCTGTTTCCGGTTCTGCGGGGCTTGGCATGGCCAATGCGGCAGGTCTTGCATTTGTTCAGGAGGTTTTTGCCACCGGCGAGGTCGTAAAAAAGTTTGCTCCCGAAACCGATAACGTTATTGAGCTTGGAGGAGAAGATGCAAAGGTCATCTTCTTTAAGGGCGGTACAGACGAAAGAATGAACGGAAGCTGCGCAGGCGGCACGGGCGCTTTTATTGATCAGATGGCAACGCTCCTCAGTGTAACGCCCGATGAGCTTGACGAGCTTTCTTTGAAATGCGAGCGAATCTATCCTATTGCTTCAAGATGCGGCGTATTTGCAAAAACCGATATTCAGCCCTTGCTTAATCAGGGTGCGAGAAAAGAGGATATTGCGGCAAGTATATATCAGGCTGTTGTAAATCAAACTATTGCGGGCCTGGCTCAGGGTAGAAAGATCGATGGAACCGTAATGTTCCTTGGTGGTCCTCTTTATTTTTGTAAGGGTCTCAGAGAGCGATTCGTTAAGACCTTAAAGCTTGATGATGCGCACGCTGTTTTCCCTGATTACGCATTGTATTCCGTTGCTCTGGGAGCATCTCTTTATGCTGATAAATCTGCCGAAATTACCGATCTTTCAAGCGTGCTTTCCGCTATTGAAAATGCTACGGGAAAAAAGACGGAAACAACACATATCAAGCCTTTGTTTGAGGATGAAAATGCCCTCAATGATTTCCGCGAAAGACACGCAAAGGCAGACGTACCTTTCGGCGATATCGCTGCTTATGAAGGAAATGCCTGGCTCGGTATAGACTGCGGAAGCACTACAACAAAGCTTGTGCTTATAGATGAGGAGTGCAGACTTCTTTATACCTATTACGATTCCAACAAGGGTAATCCCGTTGAGATAGTAAGAACTCAGCTTGAAAAGATATATTCCCTAACGGGTGATAAGATCAAAATAGCAGGAAGCGCGGTTACCGGTTACGGCGAGGAGCTTATTTGCTCGGCCTTCGGTGTGGATCGAGGCATTGTTGAGACTATTGCTCACTATACTGCCGCATCTCACTTTGATCCCTGTGTTGATTTCATTCTTGATATCGGCGGTCAGGATATAAAGTGCTTCAGAGTCAAGAATAATTCTATAGACAGTATAATGCTTAACGAGGCTTGCTCCTCAGGCTGCGGTTCCTTCCTTGAAACCTTTGCCCGTTCTATGGGTTATCCCGTTGCCGAGTTTGCAAGACTCGGCCTTTACGGAAAAGCCCCCGTTGACCTTGGCAGCCGTTGCACCGTATTTATGAATTCCTCAGTAAAGCAAGCGCAGAAGGACGGAGCAGGTGTTGAGGATATTTCCGCAGGACTTTCCATAAGCGTTGTGAAGAATGCAATATACAAGGTCATCAGAGCGGGAAGCGCCGATGAGCTTGGAACTAACATCGTTGTTCAGGGAGGTACCTTCTATAACGACGCGGTTCTTCGTAGCTTTGAGGTTGAGCTCGGACGCAACGTTACAAGGCCTGCTATTGCAGGTCTTATGGGCGCGTTCGGAGCAGCTCTTTACGTAAAGCGTCTCGGCCTTGATAATTCACGAATAATATCCGAAGCTCAACTTGCATCATTTAAGCATACCGCAACAAGCGTAAGATGCAATAAATGCGAGAACCGTTGTCCTCTTACTGTGAATACTTTTTCATCAGGAGCTAAATTTATCTCGGGAAATCAGTGCGATAAAGGAGCGGGTATAAAGAACAGCGTTGCTGATACGTTGCCAAATCTTCACAAATACAAAAGAGATAAATTCTATAATCTTGCAAGAGATATGGGAGAAGGTACAAGAGGAACAATAGGACTTCCTCTTGCTCTCGGTATGTATGAGCTTGCTCCCTTATGGCACGGTATTTTTAAAGAGCTTGGCTTTAAGGTGGTTATGACGGGACAGTCAAGCAAGGAGGTTTATCAGAAGGGACATTTCTCCATTCCCTCAGATACGGCCTGCTATCCCGCAAAGCTTATGCACGGTCATATCCAGCTTCTCATTGAAGAGGGAGTTGATGCGATCTTTTATCCCTGCATCACCTATAATATTGACGAAGGAGACAGCGATAACCATTATAACTGTCCCGTTGTTGCGTACTATTCCGAGCTTTTAAACGGAAACACAGAAGAGCTTTCTGATGTTAAGTTCCTTTATCCGTATCTCAATATCAATGAAGAAAAATATCTTGTTAAGGGTCTTTGCAGGTATCTTTCAGAATATTTTGACGGCATCAGTCTTTCTGAGGTTAAAAAAGCTGTTAAGAAGGGCGTTGGAGCTTATAAGGAATGGATGGAGGATATCCGAAGCGAGGGTAGTCGTGCTCTTAAGTACTGCGAGGATAACAATATACCCGTAATGGTATTGGCGGGCCGTCCATATCACGTTGACAGCGAGGTCGGCCACGGTATCGACAGACTTGCCAATTCGCTCGGCTTTGGCGTTGTCAGCGAGGACAGTATTTCAAACCTGGCTCCTTGCCCAAGAGTCGGTGTGCTCAATCAGTGGACTTATCATTCACGACTTTATAAAGCTGCTGAATACGTTTCTCATCACGATAATTGTCAGCTCGTTCAGCTGGTTTCCTTCGGTTGCGGTGTTGATGCTATTACAACCGATGAGGTCAGAGAGATACTTGAGTCAAACGGCAAGCTTTATACGCAGCTTAAAATTGATGAGATCACAAACCTTGGTGCTGTTAAAATAAGACTTCGCAGTCTTATGGGCGCCATGGAAGAAAGAAAAAAGAAGGGAAAGGAGGCAACAGTATGAGAGAACGAGTAGTATTTACGGAAGAAATGAAAAAGGATTATACGATCCTTATTCCCACAATGCTTCCGATGCATTTTAAAATGATCGCAAAAACTCTTGTTTACTATGGCTATAAGGCTGAGGTACTTGAGAATACGGGCAGAAAGGTTATTGACTGCGGCCTTAAGTACGTACATAATGATGCGTGTTATCCATCGCTTCTTATTATCGGACAGTTTATAGATGCGCTCAATTCAGGCAAATACGATCCTCATAAGGTTGCTCTTCTTTATGCTCAGACAGGTGGCGGATGCAGAGCGTCAAACTACATATCTCTTCTGAGAAAAGCCCTTGAAAAGGCAGGATATGAGTACGTTCCCGTTATATCTCTCAATTTCACGGGCCTTGAAGATAATCCCGGATTTAAGCTGACCCTTCCCATTCTCCATAGAATGGTTTATGCCGTAATGTACGGTGACCTTCTGATGCTTCTTCGCAATCAGTGCATTCCTTACGAAACAGAAAAGGGCGCTACCGAGAAAAAGTGCGAGGAATGGACCAACCGCCTTGTAGACGATATGGCCAACAGTAAGATAAATTACAGAAGGATCAAAAAGAACTACGAGGCTATCGTTAAGGATTTTGTTTCCATACCCAAGACTGAGGAAAAAAAGATCAAGGTCGGTATCGTAGGCGAGATATTTGTTAAATTCTCTCCTCTCGGCAATAATAATCTTGAGGATTTCCTTGTCAAAGAAGGCGCTGAGGTCTATATGGCAGGTCTTGTTGATTTCTGTCTGTACTGCGTTCAGAACGGTCTTGTTGACAGACAGCTTTACGGCGCCAAGCTCTTTAAATGTATCGTCAGCAAGATAGCAAAGAAAATAGTAATCAAAAAGCAGAATGACCTTATAAAAGCAATCAAGAAAAACAGTAATTTTAATACTCCTACTCCCTTTGATCATACTTTTTCACTTATAAAGGGATATATCGGTCCGGGAACAAAGATGGGCGAGGGTTGGCTTCTTCCTGCTGAAATGCTTGAGCTTATTGATTCTGGATACAAGAATATCATCTGTGTTCAGCCCTTCGGTTGCCTACCCAATCATATCGTAGGTAAGGGAATGATGAAGCCTATAAAAGAAAAAAATCCCGGAGTAAACATAGTAGCTGTTGACTATGACCCGGGTGCAACGCAGATAAATCAGGAAAACCGAATCAAGCTTATGCTTTCCTGCGCGCGTGATATGATGGATGAAGGATCGGTGAATACTAATGAGAAGGAGCATGTGACAGTATGAAGCGTGCATTAGTATCCGGCGGAAGCCGAGGCATCGGTGCAGCAACCGTAAAGAAGCTCTCATCTCTCGGTTATAAAATAGCTTTCATTTATAAAACAAGCGACGAGGCCGCTGAAGCACTCGCAAAAGACTGCTCGTGTCTGGCTATCAAAGCTGACGTTTCTACGCCTGACGGTGTTTCTCTTGCAATCAACAAGGCCGTAGAATATCTCGGCGGCATTGACGTTCTTGTTGCAAATGCTGGAGTATCGCACGTAGCTCAGATTTGCGATACATCCGATTCCGATTGGAACAGAATAGTTAATACTAACCTTTACAGCGAGTTCGCTCTCTCCCGTGAAGCTTCAAAGCTGATGGTGAAGGCCCATTGCGGTAGGATAATCACCGTCGGAAGCGTTTGGGGCAAGTGCGGCGCATCGTGCGAGGTTGCATATAGCGCTTCAAAGGCAGGAATACGCGGGCTTACTATGGCACTTGCTAAAGAGCTTGGCCCTTCGGGAATTACTGTTAACTGCGTTGAGCCGGGTATCATTGATACCGATATGAACAAATGCTTCAGCGAAGAGGAGCTTTCAACCATAACTGAAGAGATACCTGCAGGAAGGCTTGGAGATGCAGGCGAAGTAGCTAATCTTGTTGCATTTCTTGCTTCCGAAGAAGCCGCGTATATCAACGGACAATGTATAGCGGTCGACGGCGGCTGGTGCATATAAAAAATACCTGACAGGATCGTCAGGTGAAATAAAAAGATCCCCGATAAACGGGGATCTGGTGACCCATCGGAGAATCGAACTCCGGACACCATGATTAAAAGTCATGTGCTCTGCCAGCTGAGCTAATGGGTCTCAAACGTGCCTAATTATACTACCATAAATTTCCCCCTTTGTCAATAATATTTCGCAAATAATTCTTGTATTATTTTCAACCCCAATGTCAAGAATCTCTATATGAAAAGGAGAATATTATGATCGAAAACTCAGCAATTTTCAAACTCAGCTACGGACTGTTTGTCCTCTTTGCAAGAAATAACGATAAGGACAATGCCTGCATTATCAATACGGCTCAGCAGGTAACTCAGGATCCTCTTCGCATCTCTGTTACCGTTAATAAGGATAACCTGACACACGCGCTTATATACAAGACGAGAAAGCTTAATATTTCCGTTTTGACAGAAAGCGTTCCTTTTGACGTTATCAAGCAGTTCGGATTTGTCAGCGGATTTGATGCGGAAAAGGTACCTGCGGGAAGGTTTAAAAGATCTGAAAACGGTATTTGCTATCTTTCCGAATACTCCAATGCTTATATTTCTGCTGATGTTATTGATACGGTGGACCTCGGAACTCATACCATGTTTATTTGCGACGTGACCGAGGCCAAAAAGCTTTCCGATGATGCAAGCGTCACTTATGACTATTATTTCAAGCACATCAAGCCAGCCCCTGAGAAGCCTAAGCAAAAGGGGTACGTATGCAAGATATGCGGCTACGTTTATGAGGGTGATGAGCTTCCCGAGGATTACATCTGCCCTATATGCAAGCATCCCGCCTCAGATTTTGAATCTATACAGTAACAAAAAAGAACCGACGAAAAGTCGGTTCTTTCAGTCTGTCGAAAAAGGCGCAGAACAAAAGCCGCAAAACATATAATATTCAGTTCAGTGAAAAAACACATCAAAAAGTAGAAATCCGCCGATCTTTTCGGCGGATTTCGTTGTTGTATGCGGCTTTTTAGCCGCGAATTGTCCCTCTGTCGTACCTTTGTACGCCGACGACGGACAATTCACGGCTTCTGCATCCTTCTCGACAGCCCGAGG
>JAZQAS010000059.1:0-14442 GCA_045545335.1 Candidatus Avispirillum sp.
CATCTATCGGTGCCAACATTCACGAAGCAAATTACGCCCACGGAAAGCCTGACTTTATTGCAAAATTACAAATCGCTTTGAAGGAATGCTATGAAACGGAATATTGGCTTGAATTGTTTGTAAAATCCGATATTCTGAATAAAGATACAGCAATAGATCTTTATAATCAGTGTGGAACAATCCGTCGTATCTTAATTGCTTCCATCAACACCGCAAAGGAGAATCTTAAATGACGACAAAAAGTTCGGAGTTTTGGGAATACATTGATAAATTGGTACAAAGCTCGGAAATCGTGATTGACAGACCAAAGGGGACCGCCCATCCTAAATATCCATCCTTTATTTATCGCTTGAACTATGGATACTTAAAGGACACAGCTTCAATGGATGGCTCCGGCATTGATGTGTGGGTCGGTAGTAATGGTCAAGGTGTTGATGCAATTATGTGTATTATAGATTTAATGAAAAGAGATTCCGAAATCAAAATACTGATTGGATGCACTGAAGAAGAAAAAGAGATCGTATATCAGACGCATAATGAAACAGAATATATGAAAGGCATACTTATTCGACGCTGACATTTTTTGCTTGCTTTTACTTACTACACCTCATTTCTGCTCCGTATAGTTACACTTTTGCAACCAAAAGACCACTTTTGTCTGATAAACAAAAGTGGTCTTTTTAATGATGCGTGCCTTTTGCTGTATCTCATCACAAAAGCGTGCATCCTCCAAAGGCCAAAGAAAACAAAAGCTATTCTCTGCCAAACAAAAAATCAAGAGATACGCCGAGCACCTTTGAAATAGCATCTATCTCTATATCGGTAACAGCTCTTTTTCCGTTTTCGATCCTTGAAACAGAGCCCCTGCAAGTATAAACGGCCATAAGCTCAAGCTTTTCGGAAAGCTGCTTTTGGCTCATACCCGCCTTTATTCTCGCCTGTTTAATGCGAGGGCCGATCAGATTTATATTTTCCGAATCAATTATTCTTTTCATTATATTCTCCGTGTCTTGATTTAGGACATTTTTAGTGTATACTGTAAATACAAAAACTATGTCCTATCAGTAAGACAACAAGGAGATTAAGATAATATATCTCTTTTTCACGATTTCCCTTCCCGCACTTGAAAAAGTGCGCGGGATGCTGTATAATCGTATTATAATGTCGGATTGGCGGTTTTTATGAAGAAATATCTTTCAAGAAGTGAATATTGCCTCGGTATTCGCTGTCCCGGTCTTTTGTGGTCTCACAGAAACGATCCGGACAGCCTTTCTGCGTTTTCTGAGCACGCTCTTGCAGGAATACACAACGAAAAAGCCGTCGCCCTTTATACCAACGACATGAAGGACTGCACCTTCATAAAAGAAAGAGACCCCGACCTCGCCGCCGAGGAGACAAGGCTCTCCATTGACCGCGGCGACCTTAATATTTGCGGCGCCACCTTTATCAGCGGAGCGCTTTTCGCCCGCTGCGACCTTATCAAAAGGCGAAGCGACGGCACCTACGCCCTCTACATAATCCGCGCCGCCGCCCATCTCCATCAGTCCCTTTGCCACGACGCTTCCTTTCAGGTGTTCGTTCTCGCTACCTGCAAGGTGCGCATCTCCCGCGTTTTCTTCGTAAAGCTCAACACCTGCTACGTTCAGGGCGTGAGCAACGAAAAGGAGCGCTTCATACTTGAGAATATATCCTCCCGCGTGGCCTCCCTCGTTTCGGGAGTTGAGGGAAGGGCAAAAAATCTCCTGAAAAATCTTGCAAAAAGCGAGATGCCCCGCTCCCCCATACACAACGGCTGCTTTAACCCCTCGGACTGCGAGAACCGCCATATCTGCTTTGCATCTCTCCCCGAGGATAACGTTTTCACAATGAGCGGCGTCAGCCACGAGATCAAATTCAAGCTCTATCGCAAGGGCAAGCCCTCCTTTGAGGATATGATACGCGAGGGTTGCCTCGCTCCCCTGCAAAAAAAGCAGGTGGAGATGTATCTTCGCGATCTGCCCCCCGAGGTGGACCGCCCCGCCCTCAAGGGCTTTCTCTCGGAGCTTTGGTACCCTATGTGCTTCCTGGATTTTGAGACTATGCAGCTCCCATTTCCCCCATACGACGGGCTGCGCCCCTTTGAGCCCTGCGCCTTTCAGTTCTCCCTCCATACGCTGAAAAAGGAAGGGGCAAGGCCAAAGCACTTCAGCTGTATCGCCGAGCCGGGCCGAGACCCCCGCCGCACCGTTGCCGAGGCGCTGGTAAAGCATATTCCGGAAAACGCCTGCATCCTCGCATACAATATGCAGCTTGAGAGGATGATGCTTCTCTCCCTTGCAGACACCTTCCCCGACCTTGCAGACAGGCTTCGGGATATGGCATCCCGCCTCTACGATATGATGCGCCCCTTTGAAAAGCGCTGGTATTACGACGGAAAAATGAAGGGCTCCTGCTCCTTAAAGAGCGTTCTCCACGCTCTTTATCCCGACGAGCGAGACCTTGACTATCAGAGCCTTTCGGGAGTGCACAACGGTCAGGAGGCCACAACGGTATACGCCGCGCTGACGGACTCGCCAAAAGCCTTTCCCGACAAGAAACGGATACTCCGCGACCTTGAGGACTACTGCGCCCTTGATACCTTTGCAATGATAAAGCTTCTTGAGAAGCTGAAAAAAGCTATTGAATAAACAAAGGCTGTTGCATTTGCAACAGCCTTTTGATATGTTTATTCTATTTCTTCTCCATTTGAAAAATCAAAGAAATTTCCGTTTACGGTGACGAGGTCTCCCGTCATATAAAGGCTCAGCCTGTCAAAGACCGTCTGCCCTACGGAAAACTTTAAGGTCTCGCCCCGGTCTGTCAGAAAGGTGACGTTGAAAAACACGTGATGATGAGGATGCTTTGCGTTTCCCTCATAATGCCCCTCGCATTTCATATCCATAACGCGGGCACCGATAACCGCATATTCCTCGCCGCCGTGCTCTGCCTCATCGCAATCCTCGCCGAGCGATGCAATACAGTCTGCATCCAAAGCCTCATCCAATGTCTCGTCTGTCTCCTCGGCCTCAACGCTCTCAGCGCCCTTTTTCTCGTTCTTTGAGGAAATCCCGATGCAGAAAATAACGAACGCCACCGCCGCCGCAACGACGCCAATGCCTACGATAAGGCTGATGATCTCACCCATAGCTACCTCACACGATTGTTTTTTAAGATTATACCATACCCCACCGATTTTTTCAATCGCCCGTATTCACAAAATGCGAAATTTGATGCACAAGTAAAACAAAAAGTACACACAAAAATGTAGGGGTCGACGTCCTCGACGACCCGTTGCAAACGTAACGTTTAGCTGTAAATATCGTTTCTATAAACGGGTCGTCGGGGACGTCGACCCCTACAATCAATTCGTTCGATTTATTTATCAAATCATCGTTTGCCCCAGGCAATCATAGTTGTTATACCCCTGCGGAGTGGTGATCTTTGCTCTTTTTTTCACCTAATATATAAAAAGAAAGCCGAAGCTTTTTGCTTCGGCTCTCAACATATATTTTCATTACTTAATGGCGATGATACCGGGGCACTTATCCTCGGGGTATACAAGGCCCTCATCCTCGCAAAGGGTCGCGATCATTGAGAAAATGAACATAAGAGAAGCGAGAAGTGTGGTTCCCTCGTTCACCTCTACCGACTCAGGTGCGCGGTTGCGAAGCGCTTCGGTGCAAACTCCGTTACAAAGTCTGATAAGCTTTTCCACTCCGTCGATCTCAGCGGAAATGAGAGAGGTGAGCTTATCCATTTCTTCCTGTGAAAGCGCGGGGATCTTCGTGTTCGCAGGGTCTGCAAGGTATTCGTTTACGATCCTGTCAACGTAGCTGGCAGTATCCTTTATGTAAAGCTGCTTTATCCAGCCGTTGTTGCCAAATAGCAGATAAAGTATCTTCTGTCCGTCTCCTCTGTTATATGTGAAAGCGATACTTTCTGCGCCTCTCCTGATCTCGGGCAAAGCGTTCTTTTCACAGCATATTCCGTATGTAAATCCCACGGTGTTATTGCTGCATATCTGCTGTGTCAGCTCAGGCATAGGCATTCTCTGAAATGCTTCTGCCAAGGCGATCACCAAGCTGTCCCAAATAAGCAGATCACCGTCAAGGCTGTTACCGATAAAGCCTATATCTCTGATCTTTTCAAGCTTTGCAGAGAGGCCCTTTGAGATCGCTGCCGCTTCGCTTCTGTAATCTTTTTCACACTTGCGCCAGACTTCATCTGAAAACCCTTCATCCATAAGGATTATCTGTGTCTGATACTTATCGCCGGTCTTTTTGAGAAGCTCATAATCGCAGAGAATCTTGACCTCGTCTTCAAGATATACTGTCGGTACACCAAGTTCAAGACAAAGCTCACCGATGCTCATAGGAGTGTAATAAGCAGCTGAGAGTATCTGTCCCGGAAGCTTTCTGTTTCTGAAAAGATCAACGTACTCATCGGTCAGCCTTCCGCGATACAAAACCTGCAAATAAAATGGTGTTGGGTTAAAGCTCTTTTCTCCAAACTGTCTTTCCATTGCTATTCCTTCTTTCAAAATCTTTCTTGTTTTGAACAGATAGTATTTGACGGACTCGGGAGTGAGGGAATATTTCTCGCTTATTTTCTTAACGGACATACCGTTGAAATAGTAATCAACGCTACACTCTCGGTGATGCTTTGCAAGAAGGGCAAGCTCGCGGTAGAGCACGGAGTATTCTTCATTTTGAATGACATAGCTTTCAGGCGTTTCATCTGCTTCGGGCTCGGGCATGCTTTCGGGATCGTATGATATGGAGGACTTTTTCGATCTCTCTTTCAAGTAATTTGCATATGTATTTCTTGCCACCTGCCAGAACCAGCCGTAAAACGCCTCGTCAAAGCGAAGTTTATGTGCATTTTCTATTACCGCAAGGCATATCTCCCCTGCGAGATCCTCTGCATCTTCTTTATTTGACACCCTTGACAGCGCCCATGCATACAAGGTCTTCAGGTTTTCGCCTACCAGCTTTGCCGCTGCTTCTCTCGTCATATTCCTCACTCCTTTCGTCAGATTTCTGTTCTTGAAAGCTGCTTTCGTTAATACAGTAGCTTTTTTCGCAATTCGGTTAGCAGTTTTTTGAAAAATATTTTTGATTAATTCAATAAAGCTCCATTCGCGCTCAGCACGCGAACCAAAATGAAATTTGATGCACAAACAAACGCAAAAGGCATACGATGTTGTAGGGACAGGCGTCCCCGACGGGAACCCCCAAAAGCTCGAAAACTCGCTTTCGGGGAACCCCTGCGACTGTCCGTTGCAGACGTAACGACTCGCTGTAAATATCGTTTCTGCGGGCGGACAGTCGGGGACGCCTGTCCCTACAATCAATTCGTTCGTTTTATTTATCAAATCATCGTTTGCGCGGCAATCATAACTAAATACTACATTCCCCTCAACTCTGCCGTGGGGACGTATTTTTTGACTTCAGCGAGCATTTCTTCCATTTCTTCCTTGGTATATGCGCCGCAGCCCTCACCGAGGATATCGCCTGAGTCTACAAATCCCTGGAGGAAATATTTCTCGCATCCGCAAATGAGCTTGCCGATGCCCTCCATATCCGAGGGGAGCACCGCACCTCTGGCAACCGTGGTTCTAAACTCAAAGGGCACGCTGCAGCCCTTGAGAAGCTCTACGCTCTCACATATCTTCTCCGTATCCGCTCTCACGCCTGCGGCGCGGGAGTATCCCTCGGGGCTTGACTTTATATCCATTGCAACGTAATCAACAAGGCCGCTCTCCAAAAGCTCTCTGAGCTTTTCGGGAAAAGAGCCGTTGGTATCAAGCTTTACGGCAAAGCCCATTTCCTTGATCCTTCTCATAAAATCTGCGATATCGCGCTGCAAGAGAGGCTCGCCGCCCGTGATGCAAACGCCATCCAGAAGCCCCTGCCTTTTTGAAAGGAATTTAAAAAACTCCTCCTCGCTTATATCCTCGCCCTCGCCGCGCACCAGAGTTGCATTATGGCAAAAGGGGCAGCGGAAATTGCACCCCGCCGTAAATACCGTACACGCGGTATGGCCGGGGAAATCAAGCAGCGTCAGCTTTAAAAGTCCGTTTATCTTCATTTCAAACTCCATATATAATTAAAATAGGGAGGAGCAGGCTCGCTCCTCCCGAAAGTATTATTTTTCCTCGTACATCACGATGCCCTTTTCCGCCTCTGCTCTATAGCTGTTTTTCCAGATAGCAAAGGTACAAACGGGTACGTCGTAGATGGTCATACCGATATGCACGCCCTCAACTGCGGTGAAGCCTGATTCGCCCGCTGTTCCGATAGTGTCGCCCTTCTTGACAACGTCGCCCGTCTTTACGGTAACGCTGCCCATATGAGCATACCAGGACTTGAGGCCGTAGCCGTGCTCGATGACGACGGTATAGCCGCTGTAATCAAGATAGCCTGCATACACGATCTCGCCTGCAAGGTTTGCGCCAAGCTCCTCGCCTGCATCAACGGAGAAGTCTACGCCCGTATTGCGGAACTTGATATCCGTGCCGCTTACGCTATAAGTATGGCCGTAGCCCATTGTGAACGTCAGATCCTCATCGTCATAGAAGAGGGTCTCGCCGTTTTCCCAATATCTCTTCTCGCTTGCCTGCTTTGCAACCTCGCGAAGCTCTGTTTCGCACTTTTCTCTTACCGCATCGGTGCCGTAGGAGTCAACGACTGCCTTGGGGATGGTCACCGTTCTGTCGCGGAAGGGGTTGCTCCTCTCGCCAACGGTCACGTTGATCTGCTGAGTGGAGCCGCCGTAGGAGAAGGTGAGCACGTAGGTGCCTGCGCCCAGATTCCAGCTGAAGGGGATAAGGGTCTGGACCTTGGTCTCATCTCTGAAGAACACGGGAGTATAGTTGATATCGGGCTCGCTCTGGAAGGTGATATCCTTCTCATTATTTACGTTAAAGCCCGTTACGCATATGAACTCGCCTGCCTGAATATTGGTCACGCCTGCGTAGAACTGAGCAGGGGCGCCGAAGGTTGCATCAAACTTATAGGTCTGCTCGCCGTAGTAGTTACGCTCTGCATCCTCATACCACTTTGCAACAGCCTCAACGCTTACGTTCATTTCCTTGGTTACTGTGAGGCCTGCGATATTTGCGTAGTTATCCTCAAATACGACCTCGCCGTTTTCCTTATCCGTGATCTTCACGGTGAAGCTATCGGGCTCAAGGGGGAAGGACATTGCAATGCCGCCCTCAAGGTTGATGCTCTCGCTCTCATCCTTGACTCTTGCGGAGCAATCGTATGCAACGTACTCATCGTTTGCATTCTTGAAATACCAGCTCGCCTTATCGGGAGAGGTGGTGAGGCCGGAGACCGTGAGGCCGGGGACCACGCCGTTTTCATAAAGAGCGCCTGAATAGCCGCTGAGAATGAACTTCTCCGCATCGGGCTTCGTCATCTTGAAGGACTCGCCGTCGCCGTTTACGAAATAGCAATCTGCGGCGTTGGTGGTATAATAGAACTTATATCCGAACTCATCAACGGTGGTCTTCATGGTTACGTTATAGAAGTTGCCCATCTCGATGCTTGTGGGAAGCGCGGATACGCCCTCTGCATTATTGATAGCGTTGATAAAATAGGTGACCATTTCATCATCGCCGCCCTCGCGGGTGAAGGAGTGCTCGTTATCAAGATGGTCGCAAAGGGTGACTGCCACGGTATTATGGCTATCAGCCTTGCCGCCTCTGAGGCTTATGTAGTTTACGATAGCGACCACTGAAGGGATAAGCATTACAAGTACGAGTATTACTGTTATGACCTTATTTTTCATCGTTATCTCCAAAAATATAGATGTGTTAGTCAAAATTAATCTAATTCACACTATATTATACTATTTTTTTGCCCGAAGGTCAAGCCCTTTCCTATCTTATCTTTGCAAGACGGGAAATGCCCTCCTTGAGAAGTGCGCAAAAGGCCCTGACCTCATCCTCCGTATTAAGATGGGAGAGGCTTACGCGAACGGAGCAGTCTGCCTCCGAATCGGGCAGGCCGAAGGCCGTAAGCGCGCGGCTCACCCCTGCGCTCCTTGCGGAGCAGGCGCTTCCCGCGCTGACGCAGATGCCCTCTCCCGAAAGGAAATTCAGCATAGTTTCGCTTTTTATATCGGGAAGGGTCATATTGATGATAGAGTCTATTCCTTTTTTGGGGCGGTTTATGCGAACGCTGTCGCCAACCTCGTTTTCAATAAGGGCTCTGAGGGCGGACACCTTCTCTGCCCTCTCGCCAATGGCTCTTGCACCCTCCGTTGCCGCAACGCCGAAGGCCGCAATTGCGGGAACGTTTTCCGTGCCGCTTCGAAATGCGCTCTCCTGCCCGCCGCCCAGGGTCACGCAAGCGAGCCTTTTTGCGCGGATGACCTCCTGAGTGATCACAAGCGCACCCGCTCCCTTGGGGGCGTTTATCTTATGGGCGCTGACGGTGAGGGCATCTACGCCGAGGGCCTTCAGGCTCACTCTCGTTTTGAGATAGCCCTGCACGCAATCGGAATGGATAAACGCTTTGGGAGACCTCTCTCGAACTAATGCCGCCGCGCGGGCAACGTCGTAAAGGGCGCCCGTTTCGTTATTGACAAGCATAAAGGAGGCAAGCACCGTTGACTTATCGCACTCTCTTTTCAAAAATTCAAGATCCAGCTCGCCGCCGACGGTTGGAACTCTATACACCTTAAAGCCCTGCTTTTCAAGCTTATTTGCGCATTCGTTAACTGAGGGATGCTCGCCGTCCGTAATAAACACCTTGCCGCGGCTATCCCCCACGAGGGGTCTTTCCTTTGCCTCGATGCTGCCGAAGATGGCAAGATTATTTGCCTCGCTTCCGCTTGAGGTGAATATAACGAGACCGTCCTGGGGGCGGCGGATGCCGAGGCTGAGCCCCACCTCATCCCTTGCCCTTTCAAGGAGCCTGTGCGCCTCGTTGCCCATTTTATGCACCGAGCCTGCATTACCCCAAGAAACGGACAAAGCCTCTCTCATTTTTTCGAGAGAGGCAGTGCTTGGCGCAGTTGTTGCGCTGTTATCAAGATAAATGATCTTATCGTTTACCATAATTACTCTGCAAACTTAAAGTTTTCTACCACCTTTGAAAGCTCCTCAAGATGATCCTCATAATAATCGGGAGTGGAGGTATAGGTGATATAATAAACGTAATAATCCTTAACGACCGCGGTCACGATATAGTTATACTGCTCTTCGCCGAGCTTTGCCGTGAAGGTATATTCCTTACCTGCAACGCCGTCAAGCTTTGCCTTTTTCGTTTCTACCTCGGTGACCTCGCCGTATACGCTCTTCATTTCCTCGCAAAAGCCCTTCCACCAGGCATCAAGCTCAGCTACCTCGCCGCCGACTCCGTATGCCGTGGCAGAGATGCTGGTCGCATCGCCTGAGGAGAAATATGCGCTGGTATAAAGATCGGAGCGGTCTACCTTCCAGGTCTCGGGAACGTAGAGATAATAGTCAACGTTCTCACCGGAGGCAAGCTTCATTCCATCGGGAGCCTTGGGGCCCTCCTTCTCGCCGCAGGCGGTGAAAAGAGAGAGACACGCAAAAAGCGCAAGGAGCGCGGATATCACGGATAACTTTTTCATTTCTTTTCCTCTTTATCTTAAAGATCAATACATATCTATTCCGACGGTGCCTGAGCGGATGACCTCGATATCGCCGAATATCTCAAAGGAGCGCAGAGCCGCAAGGGCCGTCGCCTTATCTCCCGATACCTCAACGATGACGCTCTTCTCTCCCACTCCCGCAGTTTTGCAGGAAAGGAGGGAGCATATATTCATGATCTCCACCCTTTTTTCGGGGCTGTCGCAGGGGATGCGGATGAGAAGCATCTCCTTCTGAACGAACTGCCAGTCCTCTCCCCCGTCGCACTTGACGTCTATGACCTCCATGCACCTCTCAAGCTGGCGGGCAAGAAGCTCAACGTCGTCGTCAGTTCCGATAACGGAAACGGTTATATGATAAATATTCGGGTCGCGGGTCATACCCGTGACGAGGCTCTCGATATTATAGCCGCGCCTTGTGAACAGTCCCGTGATCCTTGAGAGAACGCCGGGGCGGTTATCTACCTTGACCATTATCAAGTGATTGGTTTCCTTTGCTGCCACGACGGTCCTCCTTTCATTTTCTATCCTTAAGTCTTATTCGTAAATGGGATACTTTTCGCAAATAGCGGTCACAGCCTCGCGGATATAGTCTGCCTTATTGTCAAAGTCCTTAGCCGTGAGAGTGATGAGCTCTGCAAGGACCTTCATATCCTCCTCGCCAAGGCCTCTTGAGGTAACTGCGGGGGTGCCGATACGGATACCGCTTGTTACGAAGGGCTTTTCGGGGTCGTTGGGGATAGCGTTCTTATTTACGGTGATATACACCTCGTCAAGCTTTCTTTCCATATCCTTGCCCGTGATGCCCATGGGGCGAAGGTCAACGAGCATAAGGTGGTTATCGGTGCCGCCGGAAACGAGATCGAAGCCGCCTGCAAGAAGGCCCTCTGCGAGAGTCTTTGCATTGCTTACGATCTTCTGCTGATACTCCTTGAAGGAGGGCTTGAGAGCCTCGCCGAAGCATACTGCCTTGGAGGCGATGATATGCTCAAGGGGGCCGCCCTGCATTCCGGGGAATATTGCCTTATTGATGGCCTTTGCGTGCTCCTCCTTGCAGAGGATGAGGCCGCCGCGGGGACCGCGGAGGGTCTTATGAGTGGTCGTTGTAACAACGTCGGCATAGGGAACGGGGCTTTCGTGAACTCCTGCCGCAACAAGGCCTGCGATATGAGCCATATCCACCATAAAGAGCGCGCCCACAGACTTTGCTATCTCGGAGATCCTCTTGAAGTCTATCGCTCTGGGATATGCGCTTGCGCCTGCAACGATGAGGCGGGGCTTGCACTCCTTTGCGATCTTTTCCATCTCATCGTAATCGATAAATCCGTTATCGTTTACGCCGTAGGGAACGAAATTATAGTTGATGCCGGAGAAGTTTACGGGGCTTCCGTGGGTGAGGTGGCCGCCGTGGGCAAGATTCATACCCATAATGGTCTCGCCGTGCTCAACGAGAGCCTGATAAACTGCAATATTTGCCTGAGCGCCTGAGTGGGGCTGAACGTTTGCGTGGTCTGCGCCGAAGAGCTTGCAGGCTCTCTCGATGGCGATATTCTCAACAACGTCTACGCACTCGCATCCGCCGTAATAGCGGTGAGCGGGGTAGCCCTCTGCATACTTATTGGTGAGATGAGTGCCCATTGCAAGCATCACAGGCTCGGAAACAAGGTTCTCGCTTGCGATAAGCTCAAGGCCTCTCTTCTGTCTTTTATATTCCGCCTCTATTCCGGCTCCCACCTCGGGGTCGTATTCCTTAAGAAGCTCGATTATATCCTTTATCATTGCTTTTCTCCTTTTCGGAAATTTAATACCTTATTATACCCCATATGTCCAAACTTTTCAACAGATATTTGAAAACTTTCGATCAAAAAAGAAATATGGTCAAATCATAATAGCTATTGACGAAAAAGATCGTTTTATGTTATACTATTGACATATGACAAAGGAGGATTTTTGAAAGTTATGACACTACCTTTTAAAAAACAGTCAAATTCTCTTATGAAAAGGGATTCCGCAATTGATCTTATAAAGACAATCGCTATAATCGGTGTTCTTTTCATACACGTATGCGGCGCTGCAAACAACACCCCCATTGCATCCTTCAATTGGCTTTCCGGAAACTTTTTCGGCTGTCTTTTCAGGGCAAGCGTGCCTCTGTTTTTAATGAGTAGTGGCGTCCTTTTCCTCAACACAGATAAGGAGCTACCTCTGAAAAAGCTGTTTTTAAAGAGTATATTAAGGCTTGTGGTTGCAATGATATTCTGGTCAATGGTATACCATACTTATAACATTATCCGATACGACACGCTTACTCTCGGCAAGCTGTTTTCTGCCTTTAAAAACGTTTTGAAATTCAAGCAAGAATTTCATCTGTATTACATACACATTATGCTTCTTATCTACGTTCTTTTACCCATTCTTCGCGTGTTCGTAAAAAACGCAGACAAACGCACCTTCCAATATGCCTTGACGGTATGGTTTTTCCTTGGAGTTATGTTTCCCACGGTCATCGGCTTTTGGCCCTTTAAGTTGCTTACGGGAATCCCTCTTCAGTGGAAGCTCAACTTAGTCTATAACTCGGTCGGATATTTTATGTTGGGCCACTATTTAAAAAAATATCCCTTAAAGCTCTACGCATCAATAATCTCGACAGTCCTCGGATTTGCAGTAATATACGGAGGCACGATATTTATGTCCGTCAAGAATAACAGCTATTACACCGGTTTTATTGACGGAATGACTATCGGATCGTTTTTCCTTGCGTCCGGTATCTTCAGCCTCTGTTATCATGTTGTTCCCCTTATGGGAAAGATCGGCAAAGGCATTACAGGATACGTATCAAAGGCTTCATTCTGCATATATCTCGTGCATATGTTGGTACTCTATGAATTGGGTACACATAACATTACGCTTTCGGCGTTGCCTATGCCTGTTATAGTATCTGCTCCCTTGATGGTCATCATATGCTTCGCGGCAAGTCTCGGGATATATTTCGTGCTCTCTTTCATACCTGTTGTAAAAAAATGGCTTATATAATAAAAAAAGCTCTCAGACTGAAAAGCGTTTTTCAGTCTGAGAGCTTTTGGTTTGCAAACAGACCAAGCTCACTCAAAATATCCTTTATATTCAATAGTCCTTTCTCCGGGGAAGAGATATTCGTGAAGGTCTACAAAATAATCGTCTGTCATAGAGGCCATATAGTCCGTGATTATAGTATGGATATTCTCCTCGCGATAGGGGATCTCTCTTTTATAATAGGAGGCGCTGATGGGCTCTATATGATGCCTGAATATGGGGGATGACGTATCTCCCGCCCTGAGATCACGTTCAAGACGGTCGTACATTCTTATAAACATGGGGCGGATGACCTTTGCCTGAGGGTCTGCCACCTCGGGGGTGAGATATATTTTTTCATAGTTCGATCTTTTTGCCCACTTAAGCGCCTGAAAATATTCGGGGCTCATCTTGATATAGGGCTTGCCGTAGCTATGCTCAATGATATTGACGCTGAGATTATTGATTATCTCCGCATTATACCGACCGATAACACCCATATCAAAGACCTCCTCCTCGTTTCCGAGAAGGCCCGCCTTTTTCGCATCCTGCCTGTCCTTGCCCAGATATGCGATGATATCGCATATGCGAACGACGCATCCCTCAAGGGTGGAGGGCATAAGATGCTTATTATTATCCATATCAAGATAGCAGCCCTCGATCTGGCGGTCAAACTCCTCAAAGGAGGCAAGAGGACGGGGACGGTACACCTCGCACTCCATCTCGCCGTTATGGGATACGATACCGCTGAGGGTCTGGAGAGTGAGATTATAGGGATATATTCCGTCAAGAACTCTTGCGGAATGGATATTATGGGAGAAATGACGGCCGCAGCGGTCAAAATAAAGCTCATCAAGATATTTTTCGCCGGCGTGGCCGAAGGGGGTGTGGCCCATATCGTGTCCAAGGGCGATGGCCTCTATAAGATCAAGATTCAGGCAAAGGGCCGTTCCGATAGTTCGGGCAATGCGGGAAACCAGCTGAACGTGAAGTGCCCTGCGGGATATATCGTCGTTTTTATAAAATGAAAAGACCTGAGTTTTATCTGCGAAACGGCTGTAGTAGGCGGAATGGAGTATCTTGTCCACGTCGCGGACAAAGGCGCCGCGAAAGGCGTTGGGCTTGTCCTTATCGGGATTGCGGCGGACAGCCTGCCTGTCGTCAAAGGCAACACGAGGATATGACCCCGTCATTTTATCGTATTCCATTCTCTCAACGAGAGCCCGTGAAAGATTATCGTATTTCATACTGTCTCCAATTATCTTTTATATTTTATGATACCATTTTTTTTGCATTTTTGCAACACGTGAAAAAAATCTCCATAGGGAAATTCAGAAAGTGGGGACAGGCATCTTCCCCCTTTGTCAACGATATCCATTTTTGCAGCTTTTTTGAACATAAATTTGTATTTTTTAAAATTGCGAAAACTATTGAATTATGTCGGATAAAGGGGTAGAATATAAGGGCGACCCTGAAGGGTCGAAAATATTATGATCAAGGAAAGATGCGACTGAAATGAAGGTCAGCTTTACATATATATTCGTTCTTTTTGCTCTGCTCTGCTCCTCCTGCGTTACCGTGGTCTTCGGCAGCAGCGAGAGCCTGAACGTTCCCCTGCCCGACTCCCTTATCGCCATTCTTAACGCAAAGGACGAGAGCACGAAAAAGCCCGCAGACGAAACAACAAAGACCCCCGAGACTACCGACACCCCCGTCACAGCAGCCCCCGATACTACCGAGCCCCCT
>JAZQAS010000060.1:0-27733 GCA_045545335.1 Candidatus Avispirillum sp.
CATTCCGAACACAGAAGTTAAGCTCTGTTATGCCGACAATACTTGCATGGCGACGTGCCGGGAAGATAGGTCAACGCAAACATTCCTCCTTAGCTCAGTCGGTAGAGCACCTGACTGTTAATCAGGTTGTCGCTGGTTCGAGCCCAGCAGGGGGAGCCAACAAAAACCACCCATTGGGTGGTTTTTTTGTTGGCTCCCTTTACTTGGTTCGACCGAGACCCTGCGCGCTTTGCGCGACAGGTTGGAGCTGGACGAACGAGGGAGCGCTCGCAGTGCGAGATTAAGCGACCGAGTGAG
Source organism: Candidatus Avispirillum sp. (assembly GCA_045545335.1). Lineage (GTDB taxonomy): Bacteria > Bacillota > Clostridia > Oscillospirales > CAG-272 > Avispirillum. Next base: position 298 of record JAZQAS010000060.1, read on the forward strand.
GGTGCAGCGGTCGAAGGCTTCAAGACCGCTTTGCGTGTCGCAGAAGCTTCGGGTACCGCAAACGGACGACTAACACCACGCCGCCTCCGGTGGAGGATAAAGGCGTGGTGTTGAGAGCATTGAAAAAAGGAGAGATCGAGCAAAAATCTCTTTTTGCGATGATGTCGACTATTTTTCAATAGCGGAGCTGCAGTTGCTTACCATTTAATCTAAAGCTAGTCCGGGGGATATACATAGTTTTATTTTTGCCCAGCAGGGGGAGCCAGAAAAAAGCACTTGCGTTCGCAAGTGCTTTTTTCAACGAAATTTGCCCTTTGGGCATGTGAAATAGCTTCGCTGTGAAATATTTGCTTTGCAAATGTGAAATGTTCGCTGTGCGAACATGGGCAAATTTAATTTCACATTGCGACAACGGAGCAATATTTTATAATTTTCGTATGAAAATTATTTCACATTCACCGTAAGGTGAATATTTCACTAAAAATATAGGTTTCATTTTTGTACTACGAGCACAAAGAAAAAGACCACCTGAAAAGGTGTGATTTTAATATAACACATTCCGATAATTCCTTTCTCAAAATGCGTTATTTATTTCTTCTGTTTTTTTCTGTATAATAAATGTGTCGACAGAACCAGAGCTTTGCAAGGCAGAAAAAGCATGAGGAGAGAATATGAAACTTTCAATTGGTGAGAACATACGCAATTACCGAAAAAGGAACGATATGACGCAGGAAGCATTCGCTGAGCATTTGGGCGTAACGTATCAATCGGTGAGTCGTTGGGAGAACGGAACAACTTATCCTGATATTGAGCTTATCCCGTCTATAGCGGAGCTCCTTGCTGTAAGCGCAGACGAGCTTCTCGGGATGCCGAAGGCAGAAAAGGGAAAGCGAGCCTTACAAGCATTTGACGAGCTTCGTCGCGAATGTATGAAAAATGATTATGACGCTGATAAGATCGTGGAGATTCTTCGTGATATACGAAGAAATCATCTTAACAGTGAGTTCGCTTGGCGTCCCTGGTGCGAAGGAAACAACAGAGTATTCCGTGACGAAAAGATCCTTCCCGAGGTGCGTTTGCTTGCAGAAGCAAGTCTTGAACGTGAGCCTATGGCGCCTCATATAATACAAACCATGGCAGTTATCGAGGATGAGGAGCATATAGCAGCTTTTCTCAAAAAGCATACCTTTTCATTTGACTGCTCTGCAAGAGCCTTGCTGTTTATGAGATATGAACAGCGCAGGGAGGAAGATCGGTTTGAAAAAGAGCGAAGATATCAGCTTTACATCTCTTTTAACAATTTGCTTTGGCCGAACCACTTAATAAAATGGGATGAGGATAAAAGCGTTATTGATTACGCTGATGAATTTATGGAAGAAATGCTATCGTTGATCCGCCGTGATGCAGTTGATGACAGAACGGATATGTGGATAAACGATCGCATTGATCTCGGACTGAAATCCGCTGCACGCCAGCTTCGTGCAGGTAAGCAGGAAGATGCTATTTTAAAGATCGAAGAGGTGGTCACGCTTCTTGAGGACGCTATGAGGATCACCGATGAGGTGCTTCTGCCCACTTCCAGTCGATTCCTTGAGGGAATGGAGTGGCGTGGGAAGGAAGAATGGGGAAATCCTAATAACGATCCCGATATCCCTATGGAAAGAATGATTTATATACATACTGATATGGACGGATTAATTGCTTGTAACTGTATATATCCAAGCTGGAAGCTTGAGATTTTGCAGGGAAAGGATTTTGAGATACTTCAAAATGATCCTGAATATATAGCACTTTGCGACCGAGTGAAAGCGTTGATAAAAACAAGAACTAAATAATATGAGCTCAGATCCCCGCCCTGTGCGGGGATCTTTTTTAACATCAGATAAAACAAATTGCACAATGGATAAAATCTGTCCGTTGTAAGGGCCGGATTTCTATGTTACCATTTAAGTGAGAGGTGATATATATGGAATTCGTAACGGTAGGCAGAAATTATCCTGTGGGAAAGATCGTTCCTGTAAAATGCGTTGTGAACGATAGATTTGATAAGGTCGATATTAAAGATCAGTGCTTTCTCCTGGTTATCTTGACTGAGGGAAATGCTATTTTCAAGGTCGGTGACGATACCGTATCTGCAACGGCGCCCTGCTTCATATGCTTCAACGAAAGAGCGGTGCCTGAACTCGTAGCAAAAAGGAAATGTAAAAACACAGCCGTGTATTTTCATCCTCAGTTCTTAAACCTGAACATGACATTCGATCTTATACGATTAAATACATACGAGGATATTGCAAGTGTTCACGATATGTTTCTTTTAAAGCCTTTTATGTATGATTACAGAGTGATTCCAATTGCAGAAAGCTACATAGACAACATCAGCTCTGCCTGCGCGGGGATGGTATATGAATTATCAGAGCAACGTGACTGGTATTGGACCTGCCGGGGACGGTCGTATTTCATGGAGGTCATCATAGCGTTGGAGCGTATGTACGATCTTACTCAGACCGGTGAGCTCTCTATGGCATATAACGTAAAGGATCATAGATTGAGAGAAGCGATATTATTTATCGAAGGACATTATTTTTGTACTCTTTTTTTGGATGATGTTGTTTCGGGAGTTGGTGTCAATCATACTACTCTGACAGCTATGTTCCGAGATGAGCTTGGTATTTCCGTTATGGAGTATCTTATGAATCATCGGATCAAAATAGCAAAGAAAAAGTTGTCTTTTACATTTGTCCCTATAAAAGATATCGCAAAGCAATGCGGATTTAAAACGGTGCAGCATTTTACGAGAGTTTTTAAAAAGTACACGAATGAAACACCGGCAAATTACAGAAACAGGACCTTTGAAAAAAGAGTATCGGAGCTGGGTTAGGAGATAAGAAAATGATATGTAAGAATTGCAACAAAAAGATCAAAGACGGCAGTCTGTTTTGCCCCCGTTGCGGAATGATTCCGTCTATCTCTGCGCACTGCAGCACAGAAGAGCCTGTAGCGAATAAAAAGGCCTTGATAAATGATAATTATCAGAAAGTTTTTCACTGCATTTTACCAATAATGTCTGTTTTGATGGTAATTCTGTGGTTTTGCAAAACCATATCTTTAAACGCAGGCAGCAATACCGGATTATACAGCATAGATCTTTCATTGTTCTTCTTTTTCAGAGGATTTGCTTTGCTTTCTGTTGCTGTGACGTTAGCCTCTTTGGCAGTACGGATTTTGCTCGCTTTGAAAAAGGAGAAACGTTGTTTCATACTATATGCAGTTTCGGCTTTTCCTGACATTCTTAGCATGGGGTGCATTATATATAAGCTGATCGACGTACAGTCAGGAGTATCGGGCGGTGTTTACACAAATTTAAACAGTGCAGATTTCAGTCTAAATATTCTCGGATGGTTGTTTATAGTATTATGTGCTTTGTCTCTACTGTTTCATGTTATCCTGATAGTTAACATCTGCAAAGAAGAAAGGCGTGATTGATGTGAAGTGGTTAATTATAGCAATAGTTATCGGGGTAGTATTGGGGATAGCCCGAATATTCCTCAGAACATACGTATTTGACAGAGAAGTATATGAAAAAACATATGCGTGTCCTAACTGTGGAGCACGATTTAGTGTTAAATGGTATCAGATGGTATATAAAGCTTATACAGTTTCAGTTTATAATGGGGCTTATCTCAGATGTCCTGTTTGTAACAAAAAGGATATGTGCAGTATTGCTTATGATGAAAGGTAGAGCATACAAAAAGGAACGCTTTTGCGTTCCTTTTTTACATCAATTTCCTGCACGTTAAATCTGAGAAAACACCATTTGATTTAATTTTCATTATATGCTATAATCTTAATGAATTCAATCGGGAGGTAGACGATGTTAACTCAAAATGATATGTACATTTTGTTTTCCTTGATTGCTGTCCTCCTTGTTTACGTTGTCGTCATCGTCATAATGCTGATAAAGCGGGATAGCTCAGGCTTTAACAGACGTGGCGTATATAAAAATGGCACTCGGTATGATAATCGGGGATACGATCGTTTCGGTTACGATAAGAACGGCTATGATTTTACGGGATTTGATATGCAAGGACTTGACCGTCAGGGCTTTGGCCGTAACGGTTATAACCGTATGGGATATAACAGAAAACGCGAATACAACAGATTGTTTGACTATGCGACTTTTGATAAAAGCTTCGTCAGCCGCGACGGTTTTTATGATCCACGATACCATTCTGTAGGCGTTACCACCCACGCCAGGAAGCGATTTGCAGAACGTATGGGCATCACGGATAATCTGAAAATGGATAGTCTTGCCATTGATGCTTATTGCTACGGCAAAAGCAAGCGTCAGTTGAGAGGTTATGAGGTTGAGTATATAAAACGAAAGGAAAAAGATCACGAAGGTAGCACAATTCTTCTATACGGCAACTTTTATTACGTTTTCTCGGCGGATAATTCTCTCATTACACTATACAAAAAGGAAAAAACTGCATATTATTGCTGATTGTTATTATGAAGCTAAGTAAGAAAAACATATTAGTTATAGCTTTTTCTGTCGTTTTAATTCTCCTCCTAGCCTTGCTGTTCTGGCTCATATGGGCAAACTCAGCTCTTGAGGTCAATACATATACCGTTGCGTGCGAGGGTTTGCCCCTTGAGTTTTCGGGCTTTCGTATTGCTCAAGTGTCAGATCTCCATAACGCTGAGATGGGCGAGGACAACGAAAGGCTCGCGGAGCTGCTTTCGGCGGCGGAGCCTGATATCATTGCCATAACCGGCGATATTATGGATACTGACGGGGAGTGCGGCGGTGCATATTCCTTTATCAGAGGGGCTGTGGAGATCGCACCCTGCTACTACGTGACGGGAAATCACGAGGCGGGCATATCTGCCGAGGATTATGCGTCCCTTGAAGCCCTTATGGAGGAGTGCGGCGTTCGCGTTCTCCACTCCGAGGAGGTGCTTTTGGAGCGGGGGAAGGCCAAGATAAGCCTTTCGGGCCTTGACGACCCTTCATACTCTATGAAATACGGCGGCGCCTACGGGGTGGATATGAGCCGCGAGGATATTGACGGCATCGTTTCGGAACAGTATTTCTCCGTTTTGCTTTCTCACAGACCCGAATTTTTCGAGGAATACGTGGCGGCGGAGTGCGATCTCGTTCTCTCGGGTCACGCCCACGGCGGACAGTTCAGAATTCCCTTTATCGGAGGCGTGATCGCACCGGGTCAGGGCTTTTTCCCCGAATATGACAGCGGGGTATATACCGAGGGGGACACGGATATGGTGGTCAGCCGCGGTATCGGCAACAGCATCATACCCCTCAGGGTGAACAACCGCCCCGAGATCGTAGTGGTGGAGATGGAATGCGCAGATTAACCTACAGTTGAGTCTATTGTGTCGGCAAACGGGTATTTCGCCTTGATAATATGCCTTGGTTGTAGTAGAATAAAATAAAAATGGGTAATAATATGAAAAACTGGAATGAATTAATTGAAAAAGCCAAGGCGGTGCACGGTGCGAGAGAGGTATCCCCCTTTATAGATGCAGGTAGTGTTGCCGCTGCAATACTTACGGCTGACGGAAACATATATGTTGGAGTATCTATTGACACGTCGTGCTCTCTTGGTATGTGCGCTGAGAGAAATGCTATTGCAAATATGATAACTAACGGCGAAAATGAGATAGAGCGCCTTGTTTGTCTTATGCGAAACGGTAATTTGGGTCTGCCGTGCGGTGCTTGCCGTGAATACTTGATGCAGCTTTCAAGAAACAGCGGAAATATTGAAATATTGATAGACGAAGAAACAGAAAAGGCCTTAAAGCTGGGTGATATCATTCCGGAATGGTGGGGAACGGAGAAGTTTTAAACATAATGAGAATTGCTACTTACAATATATGGGAAAGTGACCGCGGAATCCTTCAACCACAGGTTGAGGAAACTAAACTTTTCTTTTATTGAAGTGGTAGGAGCGTACTGATATAATCAAAACAGAGCTGATCAGTCAATAAAAGAAAAAAGGACGGAAAATATGGAAAATACTAACGTTATTCTGGCTACAAAGATTCAGTCTTTCAGAAAAAGATGCGGGATGACTCAGGAGGAACTTGCAGATAAGCTTGGCGTTACGTTTCAGGCGGTGTCAAAGTGGGAGAACGAGAAGACTTGCCCGGATATTACTCTGTTACCACTGATGGCAGATCTGTTTGATTGCTCCATTGACGAGCTTTTCTCCCGCAAGGCAAAGGAGCCCGAGATACTACACTACTACGATCTGTGCAATGATCTTCCTTTGCGCGATGACGGGGTAATTCGCGGAGTCGTATTCGAAGGAAGAAAAGTATTGAAGGCAGAGGATGGTATAACCGATAAGTTCACCTTTGTACTTGAGGGAGATGCTCTGAACGTCCAATGTGAGTGTAACGTTTCCATAAGCGGCTCAGTTTTTGGCGGATGCAATGCAGGCGGCGACTTTACTGTCGGCGGTGACGTTACGGGCGGATGTACTGCTATGCTGGATATGCAGATCGGCGGAGACCTTAACGGAAACTCAAATTGCGCCGGATGTGTAGACGTAGGTGGCGACGTTAACGCAGGAAAGATGAACGTGGGTGAGATGCATGTAGACGGCGACGTTAAAGCCGAGCGGATCACGGGCACTATATTCTGTTCATCTCTTGACAGCGAGCATATTGACGGTGTCGTGCAGATCGAAGGAAAAGAATAAAAAAAGGGCTGCTGCATTTATTTATTTGCGGCAGCCCTTTAACGTCTGAGCTTATACGTTTATAGCCTTCCTTTTCATAATATGGCGCCGTATGGGTGCAATTCCCGCCTTGATACTGCTCTCGGAATATGGTATAATTAATCGTAAATATTAATTAAAAAGAGGCTTTATGAAAAGATCGGGTGCTTTGGCGCTGATACCTATCGGCGTTTTCGTTGTTTTTTATCTTTCTCTCGGAATTCTTTTCGAATACGTGATGAAGATACCCATGGGCTTTTATGCGGTTCCCGTGGTGGTTGCCTTTCTTCTTGCCATTCTCGTTGCCGTTTTGCAAACGAGGGGCATCTCCCTTGACCGCAAGCTTGAGATAATGGGCGAGGGCATTGGCGACCGTCATATCATAACCATGCTCCTCATTTTCCTCCTTGCGGGAATATTCGTGGGCACGGTGGGCCGCGGCGCCGCTGAGAGCTGCGCGTATTTTATGCTTTCCGTCACTCCTCCGCGTCTCAGCGTGGTGGTGCTTTTCCTCGTTTCCTGCTTCGTTTCCACCGCTATGGGAACCTCTGTGGGAACCATCACCCTTATTGCTCCCGTGGCCTACGCCATATCTGCAGAGAGCGGATTTTCCCTCCCCCTTTGCATCGGCACGGTGGTTGGCGGCGCTATGTTCGGCGATAATCTTTCCTTTATCTCCGATACCACCATCGCCGCCTGCAACGGTCAGGGGTGCGCAATGAAGGACAAATTCAAAACAAACTTTGCAATAGTCGTCCCTGCGGCCATCGTTTCCGTTGCCATTATACTGGCCCTTTCCATGCAGGCCGATATTCCCGAGAAAATAGAGCGGGAATACGAGCTTTTGCAGATGGTGCCCTATATCATCGTTCTCGTTTGCGGCGTTGTGGGAGTGAACGTTTTCATAACGCTCCTTGCAGGCATCCTTTCGGGAGGCGTTATAATGCTTTCCACGGGGGCTGTCTCCTTCTTTGAGCTTATTTCGGGAATGGGCGAGGGCGCTGCGGGAATGTTTGAGACCTCCATGGTGGCTATCCTCGTTGCGGCACTTTGCGCGCTCATTCGTCATAACGGCGGCTTTGATGCTCTTTTGTCTGCCATTCGCCGCATATTCCGCGGGAAACGGGGCGGTCAGCTCGGTGTGGGCCTTCTTGTGGGACTTATGGATATTGCAACGGCGAACAACACGGTTGCAATAGTTATGGCAAACCCCATCGCCCGTGAGATGGCAAAGGATTTCGGCATCAGCCCGAAGAAAACAGCCTCTCTGCTCGATACCTTTTCCTGCATATTCCAGGGCGTTTTGCCCTACGGCGCGCAGATACTCGTCGCCCTCTCCGTTGTAAGCACTCTCGGCGGCGAGCTTTCCGCCTTTGATATTATCAAAAACCTCACGTATCCCGCAATGCTTCTCATTTCCTCTCTCGTTTTCATTTTCCTTGTTCCCGAGAGAAAAAAGAAGCAGAATGAAAGGAAGGAAGAAAAATGAAGCTCGTATTGCTGACAGCCGCAGGGGTTGGCGGAGCAACGGTATTCGGCTCTCTTATCGGCTTTATATTCAAGCGCCTCTCCCACCGCTTTTCAGATATCGTTCTTTCCTTTGCGGCGGGGGTAATGCTGTCTGCCGCAGTTCTCGGCCTTATCCTCCCCTCCGTTGAGTACGGGGGAAAATACGGTATCATCATCACCGTGGCGGGAATTTTTGCGGGAGCTTTAAGCCTCAATCTTATAGATAAGCTGGTGCCCCATCTCCATAAGCTTGTGGGAGCGGAGGCCGAGAGCCATAATAATGCAAATCTCAGCCGCGTTCTCCTTTTCGTAACGGCGATCGCCATCCATAATCTCCCCGAGGGAATTGCGGCGGGCGTTGGCTTTGGCTCGGGAGATACCTCTCAGGCCCTTCTCATTGCGGGAGGCATCGCTCTTCAGAACATTCCCGAGGGCATGGTCATCATCGGGCCTATGCTTGCGGCGGGAGTCAGCCCGAAAAAGACCTTCGTTTGCGCTCTCCTCACGGGAGTGGTTGAGGTGGTGGGCACTCTCATCGGCTATCTTGCAGTCAGCGTGGCCTCGGCCATTCTCCCCTTTGCCCTTGCCTTTGCGGGGGGAACAATGCTCTACGTCATAAGCGACGAGATGATCCCCGAGACCCATATGCACGGCCATCAGCGTGGCGCGACCTACGCGCTGCTCGTGGGCTTTTGCCTTATGCTCGTATCGGATATTCTGCTTGGTTAAAAAGGAGGTGCCCTTTTGTACGAGCTTCAGTCAAGATGGAATTATGAGAACGGTATACTAAGATATTACGGTCTGAGATTGCCGCCGAATATGCTGAAAAACAAGATAAAGCTTTCGGCATCACAAAGAAAAATAATAGAAAAGCTTCCTGCAGAGCTTTCTGAAGAAGAAAAGAAAAGCCTCGGGGGCCTTTTCGGCGCGCAGATCGTTTCAAGTGAGGAAAAGAAGGCGATTCCCCGTTCTCTTTCAGAGGCAATCTTTTGCAAGGGCTGCGTTGCAAACGATTATATTATTCCGGGTATAGAGTTTTCAAAGGAGGGCCTTTGCCCCATGTGCCTGACGAAAAAGGAAACGGCGCATATGAAAAGCGTTATCCCCGTGATGAATACCTTTCCTCGGGCAAAGAGATCGAGATTTGACGTTGCGCTTTTTTACACGGGAGGCAAGGATTCTACGTATCTGCTCTATTATCTCTCAAAGGTGCAAAAGCTGCGCGTTCTTGCTCTCACCTGGGAGATACCTTATATGTCAGAAAGTGCCAGAAAAAGTATAGAGGGCGCAAAGGAGGCCTTTGATACCGTTGAGTTTATAACGAGAAGAGTGTCAAACGACGATTTGAAAACGGTATACCGCCGTCTTTATGAGCTAAGCGAAAATACCTGCGCGTGCCCCTCCCTTGCATACGTGCTGTTTTATCCCGAGCTTTGCGAAAATCGCATTCCCTATTTCGTTGCGGGAAACGAGCCCGCGCAGATGACGGGGCTTTATTATAATGCAATGGCACCCGCGTTTGTATATACCTTTGAGAAAAACAAATGGCTGAACGGACTTATCAATATAGGAAGAGTGCTGACCCTAAGGCCTCCCCTGAAGCGCGGACAGTATCATACCCTGAGTGTGATGAAGCAGCTTATCTTCGGCGCGGGTGCGGTGCAGAGAAGGGCGGGATATGAAAATCCCCTCGTTGCAAACGCGGTCAAGGCCATAGGCGAGGTGCATTATATGACGGCGCCCTTGAAAAGAGCGTTGCGCCGTTCCTCTTTTTCGGGAAATATCCCCGCCTTCGTTCAGGTGGACCTGAATGACGTCAGCGGCGGCACCTATGATTGGCGCAAGATAAAGGATACGATAGTTCATGAGTGCGGCTGGGTGATGCCCGAGGATGACGGCAAGGGGCTTCACACAAGCTGCTCCATTGAAAAATGCAAGGAGCATTCTCAGTTCAAGCGGTTTTATGATATGAAAAGCCCTATGATCCCGTTCAGCGCTCTTGAGATATCCCTTGCGGTAAGAGACGGAAATATTTCAAGAGAAGATGCCCTCAGAGAGATGCGGGAGTCTCTTGGCTTTTCTCTTTGTGAAATACCGGAATGCAGTATAATGAAGGAATACTTTTCATAATGAACGCCGTTTTTTATTATTCAAATACGGGTGAGAGCAAGGCGGTCGCCGAGTATATTGCAAATGCTCTCGGTTGGAATATTTTCAGTATAGAGGATACTGATGGAAAAGGTCGGGAATATGAAAAGGCCTTTATGGTATTTCCCGTTCATTGCCAGAACGTTCCCGAGAGGGTAAAGAGCTTTTTGTCATCCCTTTTGGCAAAGCATCTCATTCCCGTTGCTACATATGGGCGTATGCATCACGGAAACGTGCTGTATGAAATAGAAAAAGGCTATGGCTTCACCGTGCTCGGCGGTGCCTTTGTTCCTGCAAAGCATACCTACGCTGATGAAGAGGGCGTCTCTCAGTCAGAGCTTCGGGCCCTTTTGCCTCTTATTGAAAAGGCAAGGGGAGAGGATATATCCCCCGTAGTTTTCCCCCGCGAGAAAAAGGAGCTTTTTGCAGATATCGCTCCTCTTTGGAGAAGCCGCGTCGGAGTATCCCTTCGCCGCTCAAAGGATTGCAAGGGCTGCCATCGCTGCGAGGCGGTATGTTCGTGCTGGACGGGAAGAGGGGCTACACCCACAAAGGAGTGCATACGCTGTCTTAAATGCGTGAGCCTTTGCAAAGAAAAAGCCTTAAGAGTAAGGCTTTCCCTGCCCTTAAAGCTCTATCTTAAGAGAAAGAAGCTCAGCTGTGTCACAGTCTTCGTCTGAGATTATTTACATTATATGTATTGTTCTCGTCGTGCTTTTGTGATATACTTTACAGAGTTTTTTGTAATGAAAGGTCGAAAAAAGTGTTCAAGAAATTAAATGCGCCTATTGATATGACTGTGGGCAGTCCCTGGAAGGGAATAGTTTCCTTCACCCTTCCCATGCTCATCGGCAATATTGCCCAGCAGCTTTACAGCACCGTAGACAGTATCGTAGTAGGTAAATACATAGGTGATAACGCTCTTGCGGCGGTGGGCAGCGCTATGCCCATACTCAATATGCTTCTCGTTCTCTTTATCGGTATCTCCGCGGGAGCCAGCGTAATGGTCGCTCAGTTCTTCGGAGCCCGCGACAGAAGAAGCCTTTCCTATACCGTGGGCAACAGTATAACCGTAACGGCCATTGCCTGCGTTATCCTCATCGCTGTCTGCGCCCCCTTTATCAGACCTATTCTGGTTATGCTGAACACCCCCGAGTCTATTCTCGATTGGTGCACGGATTATCTGATGATATCCCTCGTGGGTATTGCGGGTATGGCGTATTATAATATCCTCAGCGGAGTGCTTCGCGGAATGGGAGATTCCTTCTCCTCTCTCATATTCCTCCTTGTTGCAACGGGAATAAATATCGGTCTTGACATCTTCTTCGTTGCCATTGTAAAAATGGAGGTCGCGGGCGTTGCTCTTGCGACGATTATCGCCCAGCTTATTTCTGCAAGCCTTTGCCTTTTCAAGCTTTCAAGAATGAAGGCGCAGCTTGATTTCGGGCTGAAGTATCTTATTCCCAAAAAGCTTTATACGGTCACGATAATAAAGCTCGGCCTTCCCTCGGGCCTCACTCAGGCAATATTCTCTTCTGCAATGATCGTGGTCCAGTCGCTGACAAATCAGTTCGGCGAGGCCTTCATTGCGGCAAACGTGGTTATAATGCGAGTGGACGGATTTGCTATGATGCCCAATTTCTCCTTCGGAACTGCGCTCACCACCTTTGCAGGCCAGAACGTGGGCGCGGGGCTCTATAACAGAGTGACCAAGGGCGCAAAGCAGGGAACTCTCATGGCGGTGGGCTGCTCCGCCGTTATCACGGGTGTGATCCTTCTTCTCGGCAAGCCTCTTATGGGCGTGTTCACCGATACGAAGAGCCTCGTTGACCTGAGCTACAGGCTTATGTGCATCCTTGCCGTCGGCTATATCGCCGTTGCGGTGACCCAGAGCCTCTCGGGCATTATGCGCGGCGCGGGAGATACGGTTACCCCTATGTGGATATCTCTCATAACCACCATCGCTATCCGCGTTCCCATAGCATACGGCATTTCGTTTTTGACAAGGACCGATGCGCTTCCTCACGGCCGTCAGGAGTGCATACAGATATCTCTCCTTATCTCCTGGCTCATGGGCGCTCTCCTCACCTTTATCTTCTACCGCATAGGCAAGTGGAAGAATAAGGCCATAAAGAAGGCTTCATAAGACGGAAAAACAGTTTTTCTATAAATACATAGGGCTGTCGCGATAAAGCAACAGCCCTTGTTTTTATTAGAGTTAGTTTTAAGGGAGCGCGAGGCTCTCCCTCCGAGCTCAGGATGACAGTAGACGTTGCACGCGAAGGGAGCGAAATTTGATGCAGGAACAAAGCAAAAAATGTATATATTGTTGTAGGGACAGGCGTCCTCGACTGTCCGTGAACCGAAACGATAATTACCGCGAGGCGTGTGTTGTAGTTAGGACAGTCGGGGACGCCTGTCCCTACAACAACGTATGTCTTTACCGTTAGTTTGTGCAACAAATTTCATTTGGTTCGCGTGCAGATATGAGGACGTGCAATGCACGCCCCTACAATAAAGCTACTGCAGATCCGCCCGTCAAACCAAAATTTGAAGAATTAAAGCATCGGATGCCAATGCAAGGCTTTTATGAAGAAGACGCTTTATCCACAAACCTAATTTGACAATCGGCCTTTATTGTAGTATAATAAATTGATATGGAAAAAAGAAGGTGACAGCTTGAATAATAATACTTCTCTTCAGAAAAGCACGCTGTCCGGTATGATCTGGAAATTCGCAGAGCGTATCGGTGCTCAGCTCGTGTCCACGGTGGTTGCCATAGTTCTTGCAAGGCTTCTGTCTGCAGAGGACTACAGCGTTATCAGCATCGTGACGATCTTTTTCACTTTTGCAAACGTATTTATTGCATCGGGCTTCAATACTGCCCTCATTCAGAAAAAGGAAACGGATATAAAGGACTATTCGACGGTGCTGTATCTCAGCCTTGGCGTTTCCGTCCTCCTTTACGCTGTCCTTTTCTTCACAGCGCCCACCATTGCAAGGCTTTACGATGCCCCCATACTGACGAGCGTTATAAGGATAATGGGCATCACCCTTATCGTAAATGCCGTCAAGAGCGTGCTTTGCGCCTACGTTTCCAGCACTCTCCAGTTCAGAAAGTTCTTTTATTCCACCCTCGGAGGCACCCTTGCTTCCGCCGTTGTGGGTATAGTCATGGCGATGAACGGCTTTGGCCCCTGGGCCCTCGTCGCTCAGCAGATGACGAACACCTGCATTGATACCATCATCCTCTTTATCACAACGAGGGTGAGATTTATGCTGGTATTCTCCTTCCGCCGCTTAAAGCAGCTTTTCGGATATAGCTGGAAGATACTCGTTTCGTCTCTTATCCACGTTATTTATGAGGAGGTCAATCCTCTCATAATCGGCATCAAGTTCTCGGGAGCAGACCTTTCCTTCTATTCAAAGGGTAAAAGCTTTCCCACGGTGGTATCAAACACCATAAGCGATACCTTTTCTGCTGTCATTTTCCCCGTTATCTCAAAGCTTCAGGACGATACCGATGCAGTTCTCCGATATACGAGAAGATTTATGAGAACCTCCTCATATCTCGTATTCCCGCTTATGATCGGCTTTCTTGCCGTTTCCGATAATTTCGTTTCCGTAGTGCTTACTGATAAGTGGATGCCCGCATCCATCTATATTCAGATATTCTGCCTCAGCTATATGTTCAATATAGTGCAGAACGGAAACCTGCAGGCAATAAGAGCCATAGGCAGAAGCGATATTATCCTTATACTGGAGATAATCAAGAAGAGCATGTATTTTATAATCATCGCTCTGTTCGTTATCTTCTCCCGTAAGCCCGAGCTCCTTGCGGTGACCTCCATACTTAATACCGTGGTAGCCACCCTTGTCAATACCTTCCCCAACAGAAAGCTTATCGGCTACAGATACCGTCTGCAGATAATGGACCTGCTTCCCAATCTTATTTCGTCCTGCCTTATGGGAGCGGCGGTATACGCAATGAATTATATCCCTATGAACCGCGCTCTGCTTCTCGTTTTGCAGATATTTGCAGGCGCTGTAGTCTACGTGCTTATCAGCGTTATAACGAGAAACGAGAATTTCAAGTATTTTATCGGCGTTATCAAAAACTTTATTAAGAAAAGGAGCTAAGTAATGAAGGCTTTGATAAAAAAGGCTGTCAAAGGAGTCTTTTCCTTGATCCCCCCGAAAAACACCGTTATCTTTGAGAGCGTTCCCGATCTTTCCGATAATACGAGAGCCGTTTTTGATGAAATGGTGCGCCGTGGGATCAACGAAAAATATGAGCTCGTATGGATACTCCATAAGGAGCCCGCAGGAAAGCTCCCCGAAATTCCCAACGTCAGCTATATAAGAAGCAGCGACCGTATACGCCTCAAGCTGAAAAGGCTGATGGCAAAGTGCGTTATCTGCTGTAACGATTGGATACCCACCGTAAGGAAGGGACAGACCACCTTTTATCTTTCCCACGGAACGACCATCAAGGGTCTTGCTCACTATCGCTCTCCCCTCATTGATGATATAGATTACGTTCTTTCGGCAGCCGATGACGTTGCCGGCCTTTGCGTAAGAGAGCTTGGAGCAAAGGAGGAGCAGATATTTTCATTGGGATTTCCCAGAAATGACGTTCTTCTTTCTTCCTCTGTTGATATGAAGGCGCTCTTCCCTGATAAGGACTTCGAAAAGGTGATAGTGTGGTATCCCACTTACAGGCAAAATGCAAACAGCGGCTCAGTCTCCGGCGGAAACAGTCTTCCCATCATCCATGATGCAAGCATGGCAGAGAAGCTCAATGAGTATGCCAAGGAAAAGAAGACGCTCCTTGTGCTAAAGCCCCATTTCGTTCAGGACGTCAGCTACGTTAAGGATCTTGGCCTTGATAATATCCTGTTTATTGACGATGCCTTCTTTGCGAAAAACGGCATCACGTCATATGAATTTGTGGGAAGCTGCGATGCGCTTATAACGGACTATTCATCTATTTATTATGATTATACTCTTTGCAACAGGCCCATTGCCCTTATCTGGGAGGACTATGAGGAGTATAAAAAGTCTCCCGGCTTTGCCGAGGGAACGGAGGAGTTCCTCCGCGGCGGCGAAAAGGTATATACTCTTGAGGAGCTTTGCGCCTTTGTGGGCAACGTTTCTGCGGGAGTGGACGTTCTTTATGAGGAGCGAAACAGAATATGCCCTATGGTGAACTGCAATGCAGATGCAAACAGCTCAAAGAGAGTCGTGGATTTCATCATCGAAAAGGCAGGCCTGTAAGTCTATATGCCAAAGGTCAGCGTTATAGTTCCCGTATATAATTCGGAGAGATATCTGAGAGAGTGCCTTGAGTCTGTTGCTGCTCAGTCTCTTTCCGATATTGAAATAATAATCGTTAACGACGGTAGCACCGACTCCTCAAGGGATATCATAGAGGAGTTCTGCAAAAGCTGCGGGAGAAAAGCTGTCTGCATCGATCGCGAAAACGGAGGGCAGGCTGCGGCGAGAAATATCGGTATGAGAGCAGCTTGCGGTGAATATATCGCCTTTGTTGACAGCGATGACAGCCTTTGCCCCGAGGCTCTTGAGCTTTTGTATGATAAGGCTGAGAGAGAAGGGCTTGATATCCTTTGCTTTGATTACTATTCCGTTAGGAACGGAAAGGCAACAAGGGAGAAAAGCTCGCCCTTTGGCGGCAGCCCCGATGATATAAGGTATATTCTCGGCACGACCTCTCCGTGGAACAAGATATATTCAAGAGCTTTGCTGTCGGAAAACGGCATCGCCTTCGCTGAGGGGAGGATATACGAGGACCTTGAGCTCGTTCCCACCCTTGCGCTTTATACGGATAAGATAGGGTTCCTTGATGAGCCGCTGTATTACTATAACGTCAGAGGCGGCTCCGTAATGCGCCGCGCGAAATACGGCAAGGAGCTTGCAGATATATATTTTGTTATGAGCTCACTTGAAAAGCGCTTTTGCAAAACGAAATACGCCTGCGCCCTTGAATATTTGTATATAGAGCATCTCCTTCATCTTGCCGCCGTTCGGTTTCTCGGTTATCCTGAAGGACGGGAGGATATTTGCAAAATTTCCCGAATTATGAGAGATCGCTTTCCACGCTGGAGGGAAAACCCCTATTATAAGCAGCAGGGCATCAAATACCGCATCGTCTGCAACCTTGCGTATATGAAGCAGATATGGCTCTTAAAGCTGATTTTGAAAAAATAATATTGTTATTATCCGCTGACAGGGCCGTCAGCGGATAATTTTTTTTGTTATCTTCTTGAAATCGGGAAAGGAAAGGTTTATGATAAACGTAGCAATTACTTTAAGGAGGATTTATGAAAAAGCTTAAGGTAATACTCATCGGCGGCGGAGACCGCGGAATGAGATATACGAATATTATGAAGGATCATTTCTCCGATAACTATGAGGTCATCGCCGTTGCAGAGCCTCTTGAAAACAGAAGAGAATACGTGAGAGAGAGACATTCCATCCCCGAGGAAATGTGCTTTGAGGATTGGCGTCCCCTCCTTGCATTGGGAAAGATCGCAGATCTTTGCCTTATCTGCACAATGGACAGGGATCACTTTGCCCCCGCAATGGAGGCGGTCAGCCTTGGCTATGATATCATGCTTGAAAAGCCAATGGCTCCCACTCAGGAGCAGTGTACCGCCCTTTGCCGCGCGGCTGAGGAAAAGGGCGTGAAGATAGTTATCTGCACGGTGCTCCGCTATTCAGACGTGTTCCTCTGCCTCAAGAGGATCATAGACAGCGGCAAGGTGGGCAGAATAATGTCCATAAACCACGAGGAGTGCGTAGGCTTTATCCATCAGAGCCACAGCTTCGTCCGCGGAAACTGGGGAAACACCCTCCGCAGCTCCAATATGCTCCTGCAAAAGTCCTGCCATGATATAGATATCCTTCAGTGGCTCCTGCAGAAAAAGTGCAAGAAGGTCCAGTCCTTCGGAACTCTCTCCTATTTCAGAGAGGAGAATGCACCCGAGGGCGCGCCCGAATATTGCTATCAGGGCTGCCCCGAGAGCGAGACCTGCCCCTTCAATGCGGTAAAGCTTTATTATGACGATAAGGAGAACGGCTGGTTCCGCGGCGCAGCAACGAAGCACGTTTACCATACGGACGAGCTTGTTGAAAAGGCCATAAAGGAAACGCAGTACGGCAAGTGCGTTTTCCGTTGCGATAACGACGTTGTGGACCATCAGACCGTCAATATGCTCTTTGAGGATGACGTCACCGTCACCTTCTCTATGAACGCCTTTAACGCAGGCGGCAGACATATCCATATTATGGGAACGAAGGGCGAGATACGCGCAGCTCTTGACTCAGGCTCTCCCATCAGCGTCTATTATCACGATACAAAGACCTTTGAGGAGTTTGATATCACGGGTACTGACGGAGTCGTAGGCGGCCACGGCGGCGGAGACGAGGGCATCGTTGCAACGGTGTATGAATACCTCTGCGGCGATTATCGCGGCAACTCCATTCCCGAGATCGGCGAGTCCTATTATAATCATTCCATCGTATTCGCGGCGGAGAAGTCAAGAAGCGAAAACGTTGTGGTTGATTTCCCCGAATATTTTGAAAAGATCAACAGGTAAGTATTTCTCTTCTTTCTTTGGAAAGAAAGAAGCAAAGAAACTTCGCCCTATGGGTCTGAGTAATGCTTTAGCACAACTGTAGCCAGACCGATTTCTGAAAGCTGAGATAAACAATGCTTTTAAAACGAAAAGAAAAATGCTGTCGTCACCGACAGCATTTTTTATATTATTTCTTTTCCCACTTAGCGATAAGGGTAAGGGATGCGTAGCCTGTTTCTATGGGAGTTGCGGCGCTTATGGGAGTGCCGCCCTCAGTATACCATCCGAGGAAGGTATAGCCGTCCCTGAAAACGGAGGGAAGAGAGGAGAGAGGGCTTCCGTAGGTCGCGCTGACCTTTGAGAGGGCGCGGTATGCTTCAAGGCTTTCGTAAACCGTGAAGGCAGCGCCGTTTCGAATGATATAATTGCCTGCTTCTATATTTTGGCGCAGCCATTCGCCGCCTCCGTTATGTCCGGAGATGACGAAGCCTCCTGCGGGAATAGCCGCGTTGCTCATTCCGTAGGGTCTTTCCTCGGTAACGATGCCGTCTGCGCCGACAACGATCTCCGCTCCGAAAATATTAGTGCCTGTTGTGGCCTTTGAATAGTCCGAGTCGTAAATGATGATAGCCTCGGAGCCTCTCGGGCAGTTTGTTCCGTCTGCCTCCCTTGAGCAAAGGCCCTCGAAGGTTCCGCCTGCCGTATCAAAGGTAACGGAGATCTTTTTTGCTTCCCATATTGCAGTTACAACGGCGCTGTCGGTAACGGTAAAGCTTGAGGAGACGGTAACGCCGCCAACGCTCCAGCCGAGGAAGGTGTGGCCCTTCTTTGTAAGGGTGGGAAGGCCCGATACCGTGTCGCCCTCAAGAAGAGTGAGAGCAGCGCCCGTCATGATATCGTAGGTGAGCTTGTTTCCGTAGACCTTGACGGTGGAGCCTGAAACGTGGATATATGATCCGACTGCAACGTTGGTCTGGATCCAGGCGCCTGCGTTCATATGTCCTGAGAGAACTGCTCCGCCCTCGGGGATCGCGGCGTTGCCCTTGCCGTAGCCGTAGATCGCGATGACCTTGCCCGTGCTGTCTATAACGGCCTCGGCTCCGTAAATATTGGCGCCCGAGGTGGCTTTACCGTGATAGAGCACCAGAGCGTTCTGGCCGCGGGAAACGTTGATGCCTGCGAGAGCAGTCTCAGCGGTAACGGCGTCGCCCCCTGCGGGGTCGAAGGAGATATCGCAGTATTTCCGCCATACCGCCGTCAGAACGGGAACCTCGCAGCTTGCAACGATGCTGTCCTTGGTAACGGTATTGCCGAGGGCGTCTCTCCAGCCGCCGAAAACGTAGCCGTCCTTCGTGGGCGTGGGGAGAGGACCGTAGGGCTTGCCCGTGTATATGGTCTTGTTTGCTTCTGCGAGATAATTCTCGTAGCTTTCGTAAAGAGAAACGGTCATATTCTCGCGGTCAAGGTGAACGAAATTGCCCACTTTGACGTTTGCGTAGAGCCAGCTAAAGCCTGTTCCGATGCCCGAGAGGATGAAGCCCTCATCGGGGATCTCGGTCTTGCAGGTGCCGTATACGGGCTTTGAGAGAACGATACCCTCTGCGCTGACGGTGATCTCGGCTCCGTATGCATTGGTCGGAGTCTTTGCTGAGGTATGATCGGCGTCGTAGACCACGAGAGTGTTTGCAGGTCGGGATGAATTGATGCCGTAGAGGCCGAAGGATGAGAGCTTGCCCTTTATGGTTCCGCCCGCGGTGTTAAAAACGATCTCGGCTGAGGAAACGGACCATTTTGCCATGAGAGAAACGTCTGAGGTAATAACAGTGTCTTCCGTGTAAAGGGTGCCTCCGAAGAACCAGCCTGCAAGGGCCTTGCCGTTGCACTCGGCATTTGCAAGTGCGCCGAGAGCAGATCCCGTCTTTACGTAGACCGTGCCGTCCTCAGCGTCAAGGGCTGCAGCGTTTTTATATACCTTTACCTTATAGCCCTCAAGGATGACCGTGTAGCCCACCTTTACGTTTGCGACCAGCCAGGTGCTCATCTTGCCGTGACCCGAGAGAACGAAGCCGCCCTCGGGAATGGAGTTGTTGCCCTTTCCGTAGCCGTAAATTGCGCAGACCGTGCCGTTTTTATCGACAACGGCCTCGGAGCCGTAGATATTTGTGCCTGAGGATGCCTTTCCCGCATAAGCCACGAGGCAGTCTGCCCCGCGGGAAACGTTTATGCCCTTAAGGGTCTGCACGGCGGCAGTAGTTGTAATAGCACCGCCCTGAGGGTTAAAAGCAACGGTGTTCAGTTTTTCCCATTTAGCGGTGAGGGTAACGACGCCGAGAATATCCACCTTTGAGTTTTTCGTGATCTCGGCGCCGTTTTTGTCAAACCAGCCGAGGAAGACCGAGCCTTCCTTTTCGGGGATAGAAAGAATGCCGTATTCCTCGCCGTACATCACGTCCTTTGTGAGAGAGGAGGAGTAAGCCTGCTCGCTTTCCCAGACGTATACGTTGTTTTTATCTATGCGAACGTAGTCTCCTCGGGAGATATTCTTAGAAAGCCAGGTGGACATGGTGCCGTGACCCGAGAGAACGTAGCAGCCCTCGGGGATAAGGCAGTTTCCGTATCCGTAGGGGTGAAGTGCAATGACGGTGCCGTTCTTGTCGATAAGTACCTCAGTTCCGTGAATGTTGGTTCCCGTAGAAGCCTTGCCCTTCATTATAACGAGGGTGTTTGCCCCTCTGCCAACGTTGGTTCCCGTAACGGTCGCAGTCGCCTTGAGAGAGGGAAGTGTGCCTCCGTCGGCGTTGAGGATAAGCTTTCCGGGAAGAATCTCCCACTTAGCATAGAGCACGATACCGCCCGATGCCATAAGAGTCTCCTCGCTTGCGATATTTCCCGCAGCCGTATACCAGCCAAGGAACCTGTGGTAAGGCTTTTCCGCCTCGGGAAGAGGACCGATGGCCGTTCCCTCGGCAACGATCCTGTGAACTGAGTCGTAGACCTCGTCGCTTGAATAAACGGTGAGGAGCATAGCCTCCTTGTTAAAGGTGACCTTGTTTCCAACGGAGATGCTTGCATACATCCAGTTGAATGCGGCTCCGTGGCCTGATATAACGAATCCGCCCTCGGGGATGGTATTGTTTCCCGTGCCGAAGCTGTCGATGGCGGTAACGTATCCCTCGGATGAAACTATAGCCTCCATTCCGTAGGCGTTTGTTCCCGTAGTGATGCCCTGATCGTAGATAACGAGGGTATCCTTATCGCGGGATGCGTTAAGCTTATCTGCCGTATAAGAGACGGTGCCCTTAATGCTGCCGCCGTCGGTATTAAAGATGATCCCGCTTCCCACGGGCTCGTACCAGGCAGCCTTGAGTGTGATGCAGAAGGGACTGCGGCAGAGAGTATCCGAGGTAACGGCGTTTCCGTCGCTGTCCTGCCAGCAATTGAAAAGATAGCCGTTTCTTTCGGGGGTGGGGAGCTCGCCTATGGTGGAATCAAGCTCTGTTGCCGCAAGGCTCTTCACGTAGGAGTTGCGGCTTTCGTAAACCGTAACGGTGAGGCTTTCCTTATTAAAGATAAGGTAGTTTCCTTTTTTAACGTTGCTGATAAGCCACGAATACATGGTGCCGTGGCCCGAAAGCACGAAGCCGCCCTCGGGGATCTCGGTTTTGCAGTTACCGTATACGGGCGTAGAAAGGGCAATACCCTCTGCGCTGATGGCGACTTCTGTTCCGTAAGGGTTAGTCGGAGCGTATGAGAGAGAGAAGTCCTTGTCAAAAACGGCAAGACTGTTTGCCGGGCGGGAGGTGTTGAAGCAGTTAACGGAGGTGCTTACCGATGCGCCGTCGGGAAGGGTGCCGCCGTTCGTGTCAAAATTGATGGGAGCGGGAACGGTGCCGCCGGAGAGCTCCGTGTCAAGAGAGGTGGATGCGCTGTCAAGGGTGATCCAGCCCATAATGGTCTTTGCGCGGGTGGAGCTTTCGGGAGCGTAGTAGACCTTTTCGGTAACTACCACCTTCGTTCCCTTGGGGATAGTCGTGAGAAGGGTGCTTGAGGTGTCAGCCTCGGCTCTCGCGTTTCTTGCGGAGAGCACGTCCCATACCTCAAGCTCGGTGCGGGCCTCGGACCATTCAAGGAAAAGACAGCTGTTGTAGGTCTTTTGTCTTCTCGTTGCATATTTTCCTGCAACGGCGTCCTCAATAGATGCCTTGTAGAGTATCTCAAGGGTGATCTTGTCGTAGGAGCCTGCAATGACCTTTGCCGCATCGAGAACTCTCTTTGCGCCGCCCCAGCCGCACTGGTTCTCAATATCCGCGTGGAATACGAGGGCAGAGGGGTCTGTAACGCCGAGATTCATCGCGTGGTTTATGTAAATGGAGATGTCGGCCGCGGCAAGGTCGTCCTGAGCCTTTCGGCCCTCCTCGGTATCTATAAGATAGGAAATCTTCGAGGCCTCGTCCTTCGTAAGGATGCGGGCGGACCAGGAGGAGGCGGTCATGACCTCGGTGTAGAGGGTGTCGCCGAGAATGGTCCTTGCCTGCCCGTCGTTTTTGTTAACGATTGTGCGAAGGAGGCTGAGGGCGCGGTTTGCGTGCCACTGTATCCAGCCTATGCTGAGGGCTCCGTTGTCGTTGGGGTTAACGGAGGAATAGCTGCCCTCGTTTGGACGAATTGTGTCGCCCGCCGCCAGAACTATCTCGTCAAAGGTGACGATGGGAGAGGCGGCTGTATTGCCGGCCTTCTGCGTATCCCCGTCCCCGGCAAGAGCCGTGAGGGGGAAGAGAGAGAAGAGCATAAGTATTGCAAGAGCCAGAGAAACGATCCTTTTTTTCATATCCGTGCCTTTCTGTGTATATATAAAAAGGAAATAATTATCCATATTAACGTTATCTTTATTATACCACCATCAACATATAGTGTCAATAGGTAGGGAAAAAGGTAATATTTAGTATATTTTTGCGTTCTGTAAAAAAACGGTATAAAGGCGAAAAAAGTTGTTGACAAACGGGGCAGGGGATGGTATAATATTTCTACCTCTGATTGAGGGTTCTTTTTTTGTGCCTTGTCAGACGGGCATAGAATGATCCCCGGAGGAAGGTACTGGCGGCCTCGTCGCCAATTCACGGACACAGTCCGAAAATTCAGAATAACAGGAGGTACCGAACAATGAGAGTAAAGATCACTCTCGCGTGCACAGAGTGCAAGCAGCGCAATTACGACACAAAGAAGAACAAGAAAAATGATCCCGACAGACTCGAGATGAACAAGTACTGCCGTTTCTGCCGCAAGCACACACTGCACAAGGAAACAAAGTAAAGGAGAGAAACTAATGGCTGAAAAAGAAAAGACCTCAAAGGTGAAGTCCTTTTTCTCTCGCGCATTTGCATGGCTTCGCAGCGTAAAGTCTGAGCTGAAGAAAATTGTCTGGACCAGCCCCAAGGCTCTGCGCACAAATACCATTATGGTCATTGTAGTTCTTGCTATTGCAGCAGCTGCAACCGGCATTATTGACGCAGTTTTCTCTAAGTTCATCTACATTCTCGGCATCCTTATCTGAGGAGCGATCCTGAAATGAGCGATATCAATGAGATGAATGCCGGCATGAGATGGTATGTAGCACATACCTACTCCGGCTATGAAAACAAGGTCAAGGCAAATCTTGAAAAGATCGTCGAAAACAGAGGTATGCAGGAGCTTATCACAGACGTCCGCATTCCTATGGAATCCGTAACCGAAGGAGAGGGCGAGGAGGCAAAGACCTCCGAGTCAAAGCTTCTTCCCTCATACGTGCTTATCAGAATGATAATGTGCGATGAGAGCTGGCATGTTGTAAGAAACATCCGCGGTGTAACAGGCTTCGTAGGTCCCGGATCCAAGCCCGTACCCCTTACCGAGGAAGAGGTTGAGTATCTCCTCGGCGACGCACCCGCAACCGCAGAGGAGGCCTTC
This sequence comes from Candidatus Avispirillum sp., assembly GCA_045545335.1. Taxonomy (GTDB): domain Bacteria; phylum Bacillota; class Clostridia; order Oscillospirales; family CAG-272; genus Avispirillum. Next base: position 24,239 of record JAZQAS010000060.1, read on the forward strand.
GCCATCGGCGATATGGTCACGATCGCGGAGGGCATTTTTGCCGGATATTCCGGTAAACTTGCAGAGATCTCCGAGGGCGGCGACGTAACGATCATCGTATCCGCAGTCGGCCGTGATATGCCCATCAAGGCAAGCATCAAGGAGATCAAGCGTTCAGCGCAGTAAGCTGACGGACAGGCCGTGCCCCTTTATGGCACACACGTGGGAGGGAGAAAATTTTTTGAGTCTCCCGTCTAAACCACATATGGAGGTATTTATTTATGGCAAAGAAAATTATCGGCTATATTAAGCTTCAGCTTCCCGCAGGTAAGGCAACTCCCCAGCCTCCTGTAGGTCCTGCACTCGGTGCATACGGTGTAGCCATCCCTAACTTTACAAAAGAGTTCAACGAAAGAACAAAGAACGATATCGGTCTTATCATCCCTGTAGTAATCACAGTATATGCAGACCGTTCCTTCACATTCATCACAAAGACTCCTCCTGCAGCAGTTCTTATCAAGAAGGCAGCAGGTATCGAGAGCGGTTCCGGCAAGCCTAACCGTGACAAGGTAGCAAAGCTCACCAAGGATCAGGTTAAGCAGATCGCTGAGACAAAGATGCCCGACCTCAATGCAGGTTCTCTTGAGGCTGCAATGAGCATGGTTGCAGGTACAGCACGCTCCATGGGCGTAACAGTTGAGGAATAAGGAGGGCTTAAGAAATGTTTAAGGGTAAGAAGTATAAGCAGAGCGCAGAGCTCATCGATAAGTCCAAGGCATACGATCCCGCAGAGGCTATCAAGCTTGTTTGCGAGACATCCAAGGCAAAGTTTGATGAAACAATCGAGCTTCACGTACGTCTCGGCGTAGACTCCCGTCACGCAGACCAGCAGGTACGTGGTGCAGTAGTTCTCCCCAACGGTACAGGTAAGACTGTTCGTACACTCGTTTTCGCTAAGGGCGACAAGGCAGAGGCTGCAAAGGCTGCAGGCGCTGACTACGTAGGCGAGATGGACATGGTTGAGAAGATCATGAAGGAAAACTGGTTCGAGTTCGACGTTGTAATCGCATCTCCCGATATGATGGCAACTATCGGTCGTCTCGGTAAGATCCTCGGTCCTAAGGGACTTATGCCTAACCCCAAGGCAGGCACAGTAACACCCGACGTTGCTAAGGCTGTAACAGAGGCTAAGGCAGGTAAGATCGAGTACCGTCTTGACAAGACAAACATCATCCACTGCCCCATCGGCAAGGCTTCCTTCGGCGGCGAGAAGCTTGAAGAGAACTTCAACACTCTCATGAGCGCTATCATCAAGGCAAAGCCCGCAGCTGCAAAGGGTCAGTACATCAAGAGCTGCACCATTGCATCCACAATGGGCCCCGGAATCAAGATCAACGCATCCAAGATCGGCTGATTAGTTCTTGAAGAATACGTAATAAAAACCTCCCGTCATATGACGGGAGGTTTTTTGCTTCTTCAACGGACGATTTTTGTAAATATAGCAGGTTTTCTTGTAACGTTACGTCTGTAATTAGGACAGTCGCAGGGGTTCCCCGAAAGCGAGTTTTCGAGCTTTTGGGGGTTCCCGTCGGGGACGCCTGTCCCTACAACAACGCGTATCTTTTTCGTTCGTTTGTACATCAAATTTAGTGACCTTCGCGTGCTGATATCGGGAGCAGCAAGCCGGCTCCCCTACGAATGAAATGTTCGTTTGGGTCACAAAATTTCGGTATCCTTAATTGTTCGCTATTGTGCCGATGGCGGACTACTGCAGATATGGAACATTTCTGCTATGGTAGCCCCTACAATTAAATAAATTTCCTCTTTTTTGAAGTTTTTTGGGGGTGCAGGGGGCTTTTTCAAAAAAGCTCCCTGCGTTACGTGTTGTTATACATCATCTTTGCCGGATCTTCCTCTTGCAATTTTTCTTATATGTGCTATTATTAAAATATACAGATCATGTGAAAGGACGGTAAGAACATGATAAAAATAGGTATTGTAGGTGTGCGCGGCTTTTCTGTTGTAGGCGCGGTGAAGGCTATGCCCGAGGATGCGGTCATAACTGCTATGTGCGATCTCAGCCAAGACGCCCTTGAGGAGGGAAAGAAGCGCATCGGTCTTGATGACAGCCAATGCTATCGCATCTATGAGGATATGCTTGAAAAGGCTGATATCGACGCGGTGGTCATCTCAACTCCCATGCAGCTCCACGTTCAGCAGGCCATCCTTGCTCTCAGAGCGGGAAAGCACGTTATGTGCGAGGTAACTGCGGGAATTATGATGGACGAGCTCTATTGGCTCATTGAAGAGGTTGAGAGATCGGGCAAGATCTATATGTACGCAGAGAACTACTGCTATATGCCCGAGGTCCAGCTCGTTCGCGCAATGGTAAAGAAGGGAATGTTCGGCGAGATCTACTACGGCGAGGGCGAGTATACCCATGAGTGCTCCTCCCTCTGCTACGGTGACAATACCCCCGCAGGCAAGCCCACGTGGCGCCATTACTGGCAGATGGGCAAGCGCGGCGCGTTCTATCCCACCCACAGCCTCGGCCCCGTTATGCAGTGCTTTGACGACGACAGAGTGGTCTCCGTTTCCACCTTCTCCCCCGGCTGTCACAATTCCTGGGGTCTGAGAGGCGATGATCTCACCCAGACTCTCTGCCAGCTTGAGAGCGGCAAGCTGGTTAAGGTAAGAGTGGATACTCTTTCTCCCCGCCCCCATTGCATGACCTATTATTCCATTCAGGGAACGAAGGGCTGCTATGAGGCGGCAAGAGGCCTCGGCGACGTTGCAAAGATCGCTCTTGATACGGATGAGGATCCCAAGGGTCACGAGAACTGGCGCTCCCTTTGGGATAACTACAGAGATCTTCTCCCCGAGAGATATAAGGACGAGGCAGGCAAGGATGCAGGCCACGGCGGCGGAGATTATTATATCGTTGCCGACTTTATCGAGGCTATAAAGACGGGTGTTCAGCCTGAGCTTAACGTGTATAAGGCGGCTGAATGGACAAGCGTTGCCCTTCTCAGCGAGCTTTCCGTTATGAATGGCGGAAAGACCATGGAGGTACCCAATTTCAGAAAGAATATGCCTTACTCAGAGCAGATAACGAAGATAAAATGAATAATGAATATTGAATAATGAATAATTGTTGTTGAAAACCGCCGAAAGGCGGTTTTCTTCTTTTTATAAAATAAAAAAAGCTGATGGCGACAGCCTTTTCAGCAGTCAAATTACGGTTTAGCGGGGAGATGTAGCACAGTAGGGGCGAGCATCGCTCGTCCGCATCTGCACGCGAAGGGTACGAAATTTGATGTACAAACGAACAAAAAAGATACACGTTGTTGTAGGGACAGGCGCCCTCGACTGTCCTAATAACGAAACCATTTATGAAAGACGAAATTTGATAGTCAAAAAGGCAACTAAAACACTTTTCTCCCCTCGCAAGGGACGGATAGTCGCTGAATTGCACGCGTTGTTTATCAAGTATTGTATCTGCATATCGTTTCTGTT
>JAZQAS010000061.1:0-5411 GCA_045545335.1 Candidatus Avispirillum sp.
CTGTTAAGTGATATGCTGACTAAAGTCAGCGTGATATTTTCGCTTTGCGAAAGTGATATTGAAGCCTTACGGCTTCAGTGATATTCTATTCGCCATAAACTTGCGAAGCAAATATCACTTGGCGTAAACCGAATAACACTGCGCAGCAATATCACTCGCCGCACCACTCCCCGCGACAACTCCGTTGCCGTAGGGGCCCCTGTGGGAAAGGCGAATAGAACTGGCGTGATACTCCGCTTGGAGTATCACGCCAAAACGTCTCCGTTTATTTTTTATTCTGCTTCTTTATAGAAGAGCTCGATGACGAGCTCCTTGAGCGCATCCTCATCCACTCTGTGCTCCATATATTTCTTACCCACCTTACTTTCGCCCTCGGGGGTCACGATGCCCTCGAACTCATAGGTCGAAAGCAGCTTTGCAAGGTCAGCAAGCTCTGATACGGTACAGTCTGTTACGATATAATCCTGCACTGACTCGGCGCAGGTAAGAGCTATGGAATTATCCTTTGCGAACGCCTCCTCATACTTCTTTTCAAGGGCGTTCATATAAGCGCGCTGGCGGCCCATTCTTGAAAGGTTTGACTGATCTCCAACCCCTGCTCTTGAGCGGACGAAGGTCACCGCCTGCTTTCCCTTAAGGAGCACGCTCTCGCCCATAACGAGGCTATCGTCAACGGCGGAGAAATCATCCTCTATCTCCACCTCAACGCCGCCAACAAGGTCATTGACCACGCCTACGGCATCAAGGGTCACGGAGGCATAATTATTGATAGTTACGTCATAAAGAAGGGCGGAGACCGCATCTGCAGTATTTCTGCAGCTATCATCCTTTCCCTCTCCGTAGGAGTGGGCCCAGGCTATCTGCTGATAGGCCTCGCCCGCATAATCGCCAAAGGTGCCGAGAACTGGGACGTCTGTCATCGTATCTCTGTTTATCTGCACCACCCTGAAGCTTTTCGCCTTATGGTCAAATACTGCAAGGGCAAGAAAGTCTGACATTGCGCCGTCTCTTCCGCTACCGTCCTCAAGATACGTATCAAGGCCGATAAACAGCATAGTTTCCACCTGGCTCTTCAGCTTATAGGTCTTTCCCCCGTGGGTTATCCTGCCGAAGTTATCCTGCACAAGTCCCTCTTCCTCGCCGCCGAAGAGCTTTCCCTCGATGGCCTTCAGGCCGAAAAACAGCCCTAAAAAGGCCAAAATTGCGAGAAAAAGCGCTACGGCGAGTTTAAGATAGCTTTTCTCTCTACTCTTCATAGCGCTTTACCACCTATTCTTTTTACTTTGCAAGTCTCTTTCTTCTGAAGAGAACAGCGCCGCCTGCAAGGCATACGGCAGCAAAAGCTGCAACCGCGCCTACAAAGCCGTCACCTGTGGGGGGAGCAATTGTGCCGCCGCCGGAGGGAACGGTGAGGATCGCGAGAGCGCCGAGGCTTGTTATCGTTACGGTGATGCTTCCGTCAGGATTGCGAACTGCGGGAACTATCACCCAGCCATCCTCCGTGCGGATGATGACCTGGAAGTTATCGTCCTTAAGGCCTGCATCGATAGTTACTGTTACCTTGCCCTCTTCCTTGAACTTATCAAGGGCATCGCCGGTTGCGGTGATATCGTAAAGGTCGCGGACTACGCTTCCTTCCTTGATCTCATCGTTAAGGTCGGTAAGGTCGTCGGTATTCTTGAGCTCGTCGTGAGCATCCTGGAACTTATCCTTATCTACTGCGGGGTCTGCGTTTCCGATATCGTCATAGTCTGTTATGATGATCTCTCCGTCTGTCTGGGAGCCGCTTCCGGGAGGGCTTACTATAAAGCTATCATCCGTCGTTTCAGTTGCGGATACGAAAACTGTTCCGAGAGAGAGAACGATCATTAATGCTGTGAGCACTGCAAGAAACTTTTTCATCTTGATCACTCCTGTATCTCAATGTGAATTATTTTGCTTTTTACAAAACTTTAACATTCTAATGGTATCACAAACCAAACAAAATGTCAACTGAAATAATAAAATTTTATATTTTTTTAAGCAAGGCCGAACTGTATGGGCACGCTCGTTTCGGCAACACCCGTCTCAGGGCTGAAAGCCTTTTTCTCAACTGCGGCAAAATACTGAAGGGCTACGCCCCCAAGCCTTTTATCTATGGGCGCGAGAGCCTTTTCCATACAGGGGGGTCTCGTCGTCATATTATGGCAATCCGTTCCCAAAAGATGTATCTGCCCTCTCTCCATCATTTTGAGAGCGAGGCGCTTATATCTCCAATCGGCAAAGAAGGAGGCGTTTGCCTGAACGAGGACGGGTCTCCACCAAAAGACCTCTCCTATTCTGCGGTCTCTGAAAAGCTCTGCATATCTGTCTATATGAGCGATGACGGGAATAAGGCCCGTTCTTTCATAAATGGAGCAGACCTCCTCTATCATTCGCTCGTTCCAGCGTATCCAGGGCATCTCTATAAGGATAAGGCGGGTGCCGGAAAGCCGAAGAAGAGAAAGCTCCTCGCAATCGGCAATACCCTCGAAATAGGCCACCTCGGCGCCAAGGATAAGACGGGGAAAGCTCTCTCCCGACGCCTCCATTGCAGCCTTCAGCCTCTCAAGTGCCGCATCTCTTCTTTTGAGAAAGCGACAGGGGTCATCGCGGTCCGCATAGAAATGAGGGGTCAGCGCAACGGTATCAACGCCGCTACGAGCGCTTGCTCTCAGCATCTCAAGAGACTCCTCGACGCTTTTTGCCCCATCGTCAACCCCCGGGAGGATATGGGTATGGAGATCAGTCATTTTCCAGAGTTTCCTTCGGGATCTCTACGTCAATCTCCTCCTGCTCGTAGGCGGAGGGATCGATATATTCCGTTCCGTAATTCTTCTGATAATACTTACTGTAGCGGGAATAATTCTTATACTTACCGTACTTCCTGTATCTGCCGTAGGACTTTGAGCCCGTGGACGCGCAGTTATAAACGAAGCCGATGATATTTGCATTGGCAAATCTGAGCTGAGTGATAGCCTCCTTCAAGGAGTCTGTTCTGCAATAGTCCTGACGGACAACGACCATCATACCGTCTGCAAGCTTTGAGAATACTACCGCATCCGCAACGGCGCAAACGGGAGGAAGGTCTATGATGATATAGTTATAATGCTTCTTCAGCGTATCGAGGAGGACCTCCATTCTCTTGGAGCCGAGAAGCTCGGAGGGGTTTGGAGGGAGCTCGCCCGAGGGGAGGATATCCAGCTGAACGTTATTTTTCTGAAATCTTACGTGGCGGATGATCTCATCCTTTTTATCCACTCCCACAAGGAGATTGGAAAGGCCTGCCGCGTTCTGAGGGATATCAAGCTTTTTTGCAACGGTGGGGATACGCATATCCGCATCTACGAGAAGCACCTTCTTGCCGCTCTGAGCCATGGTATAGGCAGTATTGATAGCCGTTACGCTCTTGCCCTCTCCGCGAAGAGAGCTGGTCACGCCCACTACTCTGCAGGGAGCCTCCTCGGCAAAGGAGAACATGATATTGGTTCTGAGCCTCTTATACGCCTCTCTTGAAGCGAAGCTGAGGTCATCGCAAAGGGCGCTGGTATCAAGCACGGGTGCCTGAGCCTTTTTCTGCTTATTCTTCATCAGCGCTGACCTCCTTTCGTTTCTCTCTTATAATAGGACGTTGACTTATAATAGCTCTTTGAATATTTGCCGCCGCTTCTCTCTGCGGAATTGGGAATAGCCGCAAGGACGGGGATGCCGTAGGTCTCGGTGAGGTAGCTTTCCTCACGGATGAACACGTCGTAAAGCTCGCGGATGACGATGACGAGGACGCTGACGATGATGCCTGCTATGATACCTATCATAGTATTGGACGCATATCCGGGGCCTGAGCGCTGATTGGGAAGGACCGCATAGTCAACGATGCGAACGGAGCTTCCGTCCACAACGTCGGCAATTCGCTCGGGAAGCACCTTGGTCACGGCATTGGCAATGAGCTCCGCCTCCTCGGGATCGGTGCTGGTTACCACTACCTCGAATATCTCCGTTTCGTTTACGGCGGAGGCCTCTATCATATCAACGAGCTCGGTATACGTTCTCTCAACGCCCGCCTCCTTGATGATCTCGTTTACGGTGGTGCGCGCTTCAAGAATAACGATATACGTATTTACCAGCTCCTGCGCCGCCGCAAGGCCCGAGCTTGAAATGGTAAAGTCGGGGCTTACGTTGAGGCCCGTGGTATTAACGTACATAAGAGCCTTTGACTCATAGGTGGGCTCAATGGCAAAATAGGTAAAGCCGAACACTGCAGAGCCGCCGATAACTGCCGCCAGGATAACTGCCCAGATATTCGCAAGCACTGCCTTACAAAGCTTTAAAATGTCTATTTCTACTATCTCTTCTTTTTTGTTCATTGTACACCTCTGAAAAATCAGCATAGTTCTTCATAATAATCTAATCATACTAATTGTAAAACATTTTACTTCTTTTTTCAATAGGTAAATATCACTTTTTTCAGAATTAAGTTTTATATTATTTTTTCCTTTTTCGTCATTTCTCTTGAAAAGAGAACTGCTTTGGGATATAATACAAGCAGTAATAAATACCAGGATATCGAAAGGATAATATTATGGGCACACTTCATATTATTGACCATCCCCTTATCACTCACAAGCTCTCCATCATGCGCGAGATAGAAACAGGCTCCAAGGATTTCCGCCAGCTTCTTAACGAGATCTCCATGCTTATGGGCTATGAGATCACCCGCGATCTTCCCCTCGAGGACGTTGAGATCGAGACACCTATCACAAAGATGATCGCAAAGAAGGTTGCAGGCAGAAAGCTTGCCATCGTTCCCATTCTCCGCGCAGGCCTCGGAATGGTTGACGGTCTTCTCGCTCTCGTTCCCGTTGCAAAGGTGGGCCACATCGGTCTCTACCGCGACCCCGAAACTCATCTCCCCGTTGAATACTACTGCAAGCTTCCCGCTGACATCGACGACCGCTTCGTTATCGTAGTTGACCCCATGCTGGCTACCGGCGGTAGCGCATCCGACGCTATCCAGATGCTCAAGAACCGCGGCTGCAAGCAGATCCGCCTTATGTGCCTCGTTGGCGCTCCCGAGGGCGCTGAAAAGGTAATGGCAGATCATCCCGACGTTGATATCTACATCGCCGCTATGGACGAAAAGCTCAACGAGCATAAGTACATCGTTCCCGGTCTCGGCGACGCAGGCGACAGGATCTTCGGCACAAAATAAATCCATAACGGGGACAGGCTCCGCCCTGTCCCCTCACTGTTTTAATATGCTTAAATTCGTACTGAACAAAAACGACGCAGGCCAGCGCCTCGACAAGTTTCTCACAAAGACCCTCAAGGGGATACCTATGTCTCTGATGTACAAGTACATCAGAAAAAAGAGGGTCAAGGTCAACGGAAAGCGG
>JAZQAS010000062.1:0-42095 GCA_045545335.1 Candidatus Avispirillum sp.
CGGGACGGATGAGAGAGCCGCCGTAGGCAAGGCCCTTACCTGTGAGAACGCCTGTGAACTCGTTGCAAAGTCTCTTATACTGGCCGAAGAGGTAGCCTACCTCGCGCGCGCCAACACCGATATCGCCTGCGGGAACGTCTGTATCGGGGCCGATGTGCTTTGAAAGCTCTGTCATGAAGCTCTGGCAGAATCTCATGATCTCGCCGTCAGAACGACCGCGGGGATCGAAGTCGGAGCCGCCCTTGCCGCCGCCCATGGGAAGGCTTGTAAGGCTGTTCTTAAAGGTCTGCTCAAAGCCGAGGAACTTGATGATGGATGCGTTTACGGAAGGATGGAAACGAAGACCGCCCTTATAGGGTCCGATAGCAGAGTTGAACTGAACTCTGAAGCCGCGGTTTACGCAGGGCTTGCCGTTATCGTCAACCCAGGGAACACGGAAGGTGATCATTCTCTCGGGCTCTACCATTCTCTCGATAACGCCGCTCTTGACGAGCTTTTCGTTCTTTTCAACAACGGGCTCAAGGGACTCGAGAACCTCTTCAACTGCCTGCAAAAACTCAGGCTCTCCTGCATTGCGCGCCTTGACTGTTTCAAGAACGCTGAGCAGATACTCATTCTTAATGCTCATTTTATATGATCCTCCATTTACGGATGTAAGATAGCTACACAATTTTTGTGCATAGCTAAGTTTATCATATGAAAAAAACTCTGTCAATACAACTTTGAAAGTTTAATGGCAAAAAAATTCAATTTTTGCACTTTTTTTCATAGTTTTTTGATAAATATGCCATTTTACGCGCCATAATAATGCAAAAAGAGAGCTGACACGCAGCTCTCTCATTCTTTTTCAAAAAGCTCATCAACTGAAACGCCGAGTATTTTTGCCGCGGCGAACAATTCCTTATCCGTAGCTATCCTATGCTGCCCCTCCAGCTTTGAATAGCTTGTGGCATTGATGTCGCAGCCGATGACCTGCATCTTTGCTATAAAATCCTTTTGGCTGATATTTTGTGACTTGCGGAGCGCTTCGATCCTTTTGCCGACAAGATTTGCGTTTCCGTATTCATACATTCTGGTCTTCATACACTTCGCCCCTAATATGATCTATCATTTATCCAAAAGCTCTTCAATGCTCTCCTTGAGGGCATCCTCGGTCATTGCGCCGAGATGGTAGTCGCAAAGCCTGCCCTCGGAATCAAGAAATATGGTCAGAGGGATGCTGCTGACGCCGTAAAGCATTGCCGCATTGCCATCCTTATCGTAATACACGGGGAAGGTATAGCCGTTCTCACTGAGAAACGAGAGAACGCCGTCTACGGTCTCACGCTCACCGTCGGTGAGGTCAACCATCATAAACTCTACCCTGCCCTCGTATTCCTTTGCAAGAGCATCAAATGCGGGGAGCTCCGATTTGCAGGGAGGGCACCACGTTGCCCAGAAGTTTATCACCACGGGGCCTTCAAGCTTTTCATAAAGGGTGACCTTTTCGCCCTCGGCGGTATAAACGGTAAAATCGGGCATTTTGCTCGCCTCTGCGCTCTCCTCGCTGCTATCCTCGCCGCCCTCAGGGGCAGAGCAAGCTGAAAAAGTGAGCAGGAGGGCAACAGAAAGGGCAATAATTATAAGCTTTTTCATTTTTTCTTTCCTTTTTGCGAAATCTACTTTCATTTTAGTCTTTTGCAGAAAACGCCTCGTCTCCGGCTGTTGTTATGCTTTTGCCGAAAACTCAAATCCCTTTATTATCAAGGCTTCTCGGCGCTTTATCAGATAAGGGTATCAATATAGGAACAGAGCTCTTCAAAGCTTCCGTTAGGATATTTTGAGATATCCTCCCCGTCCTTATTGATAAGGTTGTCCGTCAGGAGAAAGACCTTCATCCCAAGCTGCGCCGCAACCATATCGTCGCTTACGTCGTTGCCAACCATAAGGCAATCCTCCCCCGAAAGGCCCGCCTTTTCAAGCACCTCGCGGTAATATCCGAGGGAGGGCTTTGAATAGGTTGAATTTTCATAGGAGGTGAAGAACTCGAAATCCTCTATCGTGAGCCCTGCCCAAGCCGCTCTCTTGCGGGTAGCAATGGCGGGGAAAAGAGGATTTGTTGCAAGAATTGGGCGAAGTCCCTTTGACTTTACGTATTTCACGGTCTCGTCGCTCCTCTTGTCAAGAGTGGCAACTACGCTGACACCGTCAAAATGCTCGCGATAGAATTCATCAAAGAAGGGCTCGTCCGCTCTCGCATCAAAGCCGATGACCGAGGAAAACACTCTCCAGAAAACGTCCTCGTTAGACTCTCCACCGTCGTTTGCCACCATTGCCCCCGTTCCCTTCCAAAGAGCCTTCATAAAAAGCTCGGGATCGTAGCCGCGGGGGGCGTGGAACTTCGTGAGCGCGCCCATATAGGTTTTTATAAAAACATCCTGATCCATGGAAAGCAGGGTTCCGTCAAGATCAAAAAGAACAGCCTTGATGCTCATTGGATTCTCCAATCAAAAAAGATACTCTATTATAAACAATAATTGAACTCAAGTCAATAAACTGAATAAAAGTTATGGGGCTGTAAATGCACAGCCTTTATTCTTCAATTTTTGGTTTGAATGGAAGATATGCAGTTACATTAATGTAGGGGCGTGCATTGCACGTCCTCATATCTGCACGATAGCAGACAATTTAGAATACCTATATTTTGTCGGAGTAATGAACGGATATGTTGTAGGGACAGGCGTCCCCGACTGTCCGCAAACAGAAACGATATGTAGATACAATACTTGATAAACAACGCGTGCAATTCAGCGACTATCCGTCCCTTGCAAAGGGAGAAAAGTGTTTTAGTTGCCTTTTTGACTATCAAATTTCGTCTTTCATAAATGGTTTCGTTATTAGGACAGTCGGGGACGCCTGTCCCTACAACAACGTGTTTCTTTTGCGTTTGTCCCTGCATCAAATTACGTCTTGTTCGCGTGCAGATGTCGGACGAGCGATGCTCGCCCCTACATCGGTTCATCTCCCCGCTAAACCGTAATTTACCGACAAAAAGGCTGCCGCATTTGCGACAGCCCTTTTCAGATAAAAAGCCAAAGGCTCAGGGCCATGACCGCCATACCGAGAACGAAGCCGAGAACCGTATAGGAGTGGCGCCCGTTTGACTCCGCCGAGGGGAGTATCTCATCTGCGGATATGTAGACCATAATGCCCGCAGATGCCGCAAATATCATACCGTAGACCGTATCCGACATAAAGGGCAGGAGGATGAGCCAGCCGACAATGGCACCTACCGGCTCCGCAAGGCCCGACAGAAACGAAATGAGAAACGCTAACCTTCGCGACGAGGTGGCACGATAGACGGGGGCGGCCACGGCGATGCCCTCGGGGATATTGTGTATTGCGATGGCCACAACCACGGGAATGGCAACGGCGGGGTCCTTCAGAGCGGAAACGAAGGTTGCCATCCCCTCGGGAAAATTATGGATGGCGATGGCAAAGGCGGAAAACAGCCCCGTTCGCAAAAGGCCGCCCTTTGAGGACGAGCGGGCGGAGGCAATGCTCCTTTCGCAAGCCTCCCCCTCAAAGGAGGGGATAAGCTTTCCGATAAGGGCAATGAGAACGATGCCCCCGAAAAAGAAAGCAACGGAGAGAAGCGTGCCCCAAGAGAGACCTCTTTCTGCCGCCAGAGCATCCCGCGCCTTTGCAAGGATCTCTGCGAGAGAGACGTATATCATCACCCCTGCGGAAAAGCCGAGTGTGAGTGACATAAAGACGCGGTTCGTGCTTTTTGTGAGAATTGCTATAATGCTGCCGATGCCCGTGCTGAGCCCCGCGAAGAGACACAGAAGAAACGGGATGAAAGCATCCTTCATCAGTGATAAAATTCCTTTCCGCGGCAGAGCCGCTCTTTTTACTTCAAAAGGGCAATGAAGATAGCCCTTCAGCAACAGTATATGAGAAAGCTCCCCCGCAGGTGAAGGACGAAAAAACACAAGGCAATACTTTTACTTTTTAATGTTGACAACACAAATTTGCTGTGATAAAATATAGAGGTTGATAATAAATATCTTTCGGGGTGTGGCTCAGTTTGGACGAACGAGGGAGCGCCTCCGGTGGAGGATGAAGCGACCGATGTGAGGGTGCCGCGGTCGAAATTGTGTGAGCGCCAGCGAGCTTGCAATTTCGGGTACCTCAAACGGACGAGCGCTGCGTCAATCTAAATCTAACTAACTCAATTAAATATTTATCGGGGTGTGGCTCAGTTTGGTAGGTGAGGAGGAAAAAACGATTGAGTATCGTTTTTTCGACGAAGTAACGAAAATAAGGAGAATAACGAGCCGAGTGTATCGAGGCGAAGTTAGTCGACTATATTTTCGGAAGTAGCCTGCTCGATTCAATCTCTCTTAGGAGATTAAAACAAAAAATTTAATATTAAACTCATCGGGGTGTGGCTCAGTTTGGTAGAGCGCTGCGTTCGGGACGCAGAAGTCGCAAGTTCGAATCTTGTCACTCCGACCAAAAAAAAGCATCCTTACGGATGCTTTTTTCTGCTATATTCGGCAAGCCGAGCTAAATTGATCTGCGATCAGCTAAATTCACATAGGAGCTAAATTGGCTTCGCCAGCTATACACCGAATATAATTTAGCTTCACAAAGTGAAATTTAGCTGTGAGCGGATGCGAGCAATTTAGCTACGGAGGGGCGCGAAGTAATTTAGCTGATAAACTTCGGCGAAAATCGGTTCTGAACATTGTCACTCCGACCAACTCTTTAAGGTTGATTCTTTTTGAATCAACCTTAATCTTTTTTTGCTTTTTAGCCTGTTATATATAACCTCCTTACAACTGAAACCTTTTCTGAATTATCCTTGCCACAACATCTGGAGCAAGATTCGTATTATCGATCTTAATATAGTTCTCAAACGGCAATTCTTCATTTTCATAGGAATTAAGTCGATGCTTTGAGCTTGTTTCCCTCATTTCTGCTTCACTCCAATTGAGGTCACGCTTTGATTCTTTATGAAGCAAACGATTTTCACTCTTGTTCCTAATTAATCTCACGTCAAAATCGGCACAAAGCTCAACCACACAGCAATCTGCTCCGCTTGATTTAAATAAATCAACTAAGCATTTTAGATAATCTAATTCTTTTTGTTCTTCAAAGAAACACATATATGTAAAAATGAGTCCCGGAAGATCCTGAGTAGCGTAAAGTTCAAAAACCTTATCCCGAATTGAACGTACAAGAGTATTAAATTCATACTTTTCGTTTGGTGCAAAAAGCTTTCTTGCAAGCTCGATAGACATATGATTATGAAATAATCGTAGTCCCGTATTGTTTGCGAGGTGTTGTCCCACTGTCATTTTACCAACTGCGTGTGGGCCCAAAATTATGACAAATTTTTTCTGCATTTCGTTCTCCTATTACTTTGCTATTGTTTCTACTTGTGTATCAGTTTTGATTAGTGCGAAAGTATTAAAATCTCCGCATCATCTTTATTCGCTGTTATCCTTACAGTTCCTCCAACGGGGAAAGTGATCATTGGGAAAACATGGCCAAAGTCAGCGCCAAATACCACGGGTATATCCGTTGATACTTTATCAAGAATAATATCGCAAACTCTATCCTTCGTCATACCACAGGTTTCTTTAAAACGCCCAAAAACAATACCTTTTATCGTATCTGCGCCTTCGACCTGCATAAGTGATTGAAAATTACGATCAAATTCATAACTGAAGTATTCACCCATTATATTATCGTCCTCAAGGAACAACACCTTATTGCGGATGTCGGGCATATAGGGAGTGCCCTGCAACAAATTCAATGTGCAGAGATTACCGCCAATAACCGTTCCTTCACACTCGCCCTCTTGAATTGTATAATATTTCGATGCAGTATTAGACGGTTCAACTGTAAGCGGTAAATCATCAGTCAAACAACTCAAAAAACATTGACTCGTATACTCAGACTCTCCTTCCAAGCCAAATGTGCTAAAATGAGGACCATGATAAGTTACAAGCCCCGTTTTTGCATAAATTGCATTAAGCAAAGCAGTAATGTCCGAATAACCGCAAATGATTTTCGGATTTTCTGCTATCAAATTGTAATCGATATAGGGCAAAATTTGGTTGACATTGAATCCGCCCAAAGCTGTAAATATCATTTTTACATTAGGGTCAAGAAACGCTTCATGCAAATCTTCAACACGTGATTCTATGCTTGAAGAATGGTATTTATCAAGTTCACAGCTATGTGCGGAATAGGATAGACCAAATCCTTTTTTTTGAACATATTTCACAGCTCGCAGATGAGTATCGTTCCACACTCCTATCAAACTTCTTGACGGAGCAACAACTCTGATTTCATCGCCCTGCCTTAGTTTGCTTGCAATCATAAGAAACACTCCTTTGAATCTCATAAATCTATTTTCAAATACAGTATATCAGTTTAAATACTAATGAAATAAAAGGCGTGCTATATTGCCCCAAAATCGTAGTGTTTTGGCTCACCCGTTCCTTGAACAGTCAAAAATATAATAACCCTACGGTGTTACCGCCGCCAAAGTCGGCGACACCTGCGATTTTTCTCCGATATTTACACACTTATTTTCCCTTTCTATTCGGCAACAACCCAGATAATATACTATCATAAGCGATAGCTTTCGGCTTGTTTTTCGTACATTGAATAATACTCTCCTTGCTGATCAATCAATTCTTCATGTGTACCGCATTCAACTATCTTTCCTTCGTTCAAATAGTATATTTTATCCGCATATTGTACTGTGGAAAGTCTATGAGAGATGATTATCATACTTTTTCCCATTGAATTGTCAAAAACAGATTTATTGATAGTATACTCCGACACTGGATCTAGGGCACTGGATGCCTCATCCATAATAACAAGTTTTCCGTTGTTCGCGGCAAGTGCTCTTGCAATTGCAATTTTCTGCGCCTGTCCGCCAGAAGGAACAATTCCGTCGTTATCAAACTCTTTAGTAAGATTTTTTTCTTTCAATTCTTTAAAATCAGACAAATTACTTTTATCAAGAGCGTAGTCAATTGTATCGTCATCAATTGAAGATGTCTCTCTCATCATGACATTGGAACCAAGAGAAAATGCATACAACTGAAAATCCTGGAATACAACCTGAAAAAGTTTTCTATATGTTTCCACATCATATTCCTTAATATTGATACCATTTACAAGGATATCCCCCTCAGTTGGATCGTATAGACGCATTAGCAATTTTATCAATGTAGTTTTGCCAGCACCATTGAATCCTACAAGTGCTATTCGTTCAGTGCTTTTAAGTTTTAAGTTTATATTTTTTAACACATATTCATCGCTACCTGGATATTTAAAACTTACATC
Source organism: Candidatus Avispirillum sp. (assembly GCA_045545335.1). Classification (GTDB taxonomy): domain Bacteria; phylum Bacillota; class Clostridia; order Oscillospirales; family CAG-272; genus Avispirillum. Next base: position 7,354 of record JAZQAS010000062.1, read on the forward strand.
TATGAGCTCAATCTCAGAGAACGACTCCAACAACTCATTCTCTGACACAACCAATGTGCTACTATTGCTAATCTCGCTTTTGTAATTTAATATTTTCATTACTTTTTCAGCGTACAATCCGTTTTCGGTTATTTGGGGAATAGAATTGAAAATAGCACCGATGGAGTACATAAAATTATTTACTGCGGTGAACATTGCCACAAATAGTCCCGCAGACAAAGACCCCTGTACGATTATACGCCATGAAATGTAAACCGACATAAGCAAAACTCCGAAAAGCACCTGAAAATTATTGGAAATAAAATTTATAAGCATCAATTTCGGTGCATATTTGCCTATTATTTTGGACCGGCTGTCAACTGAATCATTAAATTCCTCCATAATTTTACTATTCATGGAAGGATAGATACGCAATTCTTTGGCATACTGCTGCAAATAGAATACTCTTTTTGAATATTCACTCTTTCTTTCGTGAAAAACACTTTCTTCTTTTTTCGCCACAGAAATCTGGCTCTGACGAATTCCGCAAATCGTGCTTACTATTATTGGAATGATTGCAAACATGATTAGCATAGGATCGTAAAAAATGGCAATACCTGAGAATGACAGTGTGGCAATTATATTGGAAATAAAAGATGTAAGAATATTGAATGATCTGAGTGCGCAGTTATCTGCTTCACTGATAGCTAAAATATAACTGTTATAAAAGTCAGGATCATCAAACTTTTCAAGATCAACACTCTTAATCTTTTCCAATATACGTCCCTGCATACCCTTGTGTATTTTAAGAGTTCCTATTGGGTTAATTCTCTCTGCAAAAACACTTGTCAAAATTCCGTCAAGCAGTATAAGAGCTCCTATTGCCGCTATGAAATATACGACCTCTTTGAAATCACCGCCATATTGCATTGAATCCACTACTTTTTTCAAAAAGAAGATATTAAACCCAATATTTACAGCAAGAGATGTAAACATAGTGATTATTTTCAAAATGAACATAGTGGGTGCGAATTTGAATACAAACTTGATCATAAACCAATTATCTTTCAACTTTTTCATACGGAGATCCTCCATTACATTTTTTGTTAGATTCATAATTCGCTCGCAATCACAGTCAAAAACACCTTCAAATTTTTACTAACTCACTAATTAACATAAAACTGTGCTTGAGAATTCCACATTTCGCTGTATATTCCGCCATCCCTAGACACTAATTCGTCGTGGCTTCCGATTTCAGCGATCTTGCCGTCTGAGATCACGAATATTACATCACAAAAACGCCAGGATGAAAGCCTGTGAGAAATGTATACTGCGGTATTTCCATCTATGATTTCTTTGAATTTCGAATAGATATCATACTCAGCTATGGGGTCAAGAGCCGCAGTAGGCTCATCAAGAATTACACATTCGGGTTTTCTGTATACGGCTCTTGCCAAAGCCACTTTCTGTGCCTCTCCTCCTGATATTTCAATTCCGTTGTCATCATAGTTTCTGTAAAGATATGTATCTACTCCGTCAGGCAAGGTATTGAGTCTTTCTCCAAATCCGCATTTTTCGAGACATTCACGGGCAAATGCATGATCTATGGGTTCACCTGCGGAAAGATTTTCAGAAAGAGTGAATGCGAAAAGCTTGAAATCCTGAAATACAACGCCCATATGTTTTACATAGTCGGCAAGGTCGTAATCCCAGATATTTTTTCCGTTAAGCAGGATTTTTCCGCTGTCGGGCTTATAAAGTCTGCAAAGAAGCTTTACGATCGTTGTCTTTCCCGAACCGTTGAGGCCTACTAAAGCGGCTTTTTTACCGGGTTCTATTGTAAACGAGACATCCTTCAAAACAAGGTTGTCTGTTCCCGGATAACGAAAGCTGACATTTTCGAATGAAACGGAATATCCCAAATTATCGGTTTTTGTTATTTCAAGCTCTCCCTCGTCTTCGCCGTTTTCAAGATCAAGATATTCAAAATACTTTTCCATATACTTGTTGTTGTATACGAGGGATTTGTACTGTGACAGCAAGGCCCCTACCGTTCCTATGAATGTAGTAACAGCACTTATATACTTTGTAATACCACCCACCGTTACACTTCCCAAAACGCATCCGGTAATTACGCATACATACAGAACTGCAGTGAGCACGTTCATTGATATGTCTGCTATTTGGTTATATCCCAAGGTTTTCTTTTTGGTATCAACAATAACATTGTTACCGTCTGCCATTGCTTTCTTGTATGTGTCAAATATATATGATTCAAGATGAAACAGTCGAGTATCCTTTCCGGACTGATAGTCTTCGCAAAGCTCAGAATAATAATTGTACAGGATATTATGCTTGATAAGCTTATTGTTCATTTCAAATCCGAGTTTCTGCGCTTTCTCACTTACAAAGTATTTAAGTACAATAACCGCCGAAGCACCAAATATAACGATCAACTTAAGCACTATTGGAAACTCTCCCGAAAAGAGCAGCCCACTCATCAAGACGATTGAATATACAATGTTTGAGATGCTCGAAACAAGCCTTGACAGGAATATATTAAAATAATTCAGGTTAAAGCCATTCTGATTTGCTCCGTTTATGTGTTCACACAACATATGGACCGAATTGCTTTCAAGTAGATCATAACGCATTCTCATTGATTTTTCGGCACGAAGCATTCTCTCGTTGGCTTGAAAGTATGTGGAAAATCTCAAATCTTTTTTTCTGCTTATAAAGGAAATAAATACAGAAAACAAAGCATTGAAAAGAAGTATTCCGACAACTGCATACCAAACATCGGTGTTTTTTGCGATAAGCTTGTCTATTATTAGCGCAGAAACATATATGTTTATATATGATCCTATAGGACTGATGAATGAAATGAAAATGTTTTGCAAAACATATACCTTATCCATTTGAAACAAGGTTTTAATTCCACGTAGTATCAGATTAATATTTTTATTTTTCATCATGCAACCTCATCTCTGTAATAAGAACTTTGCTTCTCGTACATTTCACTGTATATTCCACCCATTTTAAGCAATTCCTCGTGTGTTCCGACTTCTGCGATCTTTCCGTTTTCCATAACTATGGTTCGGTCGCAAAACTGAGTTGAAGCCAATCTGTGTGAAATATATATGGTTGTTTTGTCCTTTGACAGTTCAGCATATTTCAGATACAGGTCTCTTTCGGCGATAGCATCAAGAGCGGCAGTAGGCTCGTCAAGAATGAGCACGGGAGCATCTTTATAGATTGCTCGAGCTATAAGAAGCTTCTGTTTCTCGCCTCCTGAAAAATCAACACCGTCTTCGTTAAGCTGTCTGTCAAGCTTTGAATAAATACCTTTTTCCAAACTGTTGATCTTTTCGTCCATTCCCACAAGGCGAAGACACTTTTTAACCTTTTCTACATCACATTGAGTTATGTCTGTACAAGATATGTTTTCGGCTATTGTAACAGGTAGGAATTTATAATCCTGAAAAACAGCGGAAAATATTGAGTAGTAATCATAGATGTTATATTTTTCTCGAACCTCTCCATCGATAAGTATTTCTCCACCGGTTGGTGTGTAAAGACCGCATAGATTTTTAATGAGAGTCGTCTTTCCTGCACCGTTAAGACCCACGATAGCAATATTTTCTCCGGGATTTATTGTGAAAGAAATATTGGAAAGTGTGTCTTTTTCAGCAGTTTCATATTTGTAACACAGGTCTTTAATTTCAATTTTGCAGCCTTTATCTGCAGGAACGGGAACAGAAGACGATTCTCTGTTGCTTTTATCGGGATATGAGTGAAAATCTCTGAAATCGCACATGAGCAGGCTGATGCCATTCAACTCTGAAAACTTTCCTATAATACCGCCAATCCACGTTGCATAGCTTCCGACCGCAGCAAAATAAAGGGCAAATTCATCGACGGAGATCTCGCCGGAAAGCACCATTGATATCAGAATAAAATATGCAGCACCGTCACGAATAAGGATAAGCAGAACATCCACAAAGTTTGCCACGGAATTTTTCCATGCAATCTTTTTATCCCACTCAACTCTCTCTTTTGTGATAGCTTTGAATTTGTTAACAAGCCAATCGGTAAGGCCGTAGATCCTTATGTCTTTTGCAGCATCAAATGCTCCGCAGGTATTTGCAACATACCATAATCTTTGTTCAAGCAAAGACATTTCTTCTTTGTTTTTGAATTCGAATTTCTGTATCCATTTTGCCATAAAGAAGTTTACAAGGGGCATAATAGTCAGAAGAATCACAAGACGAATATCTGCAAAAGAGAGTACGGCGGTAAACAAAAGATACTTTAGGATAATGGTTATGAGATCTACAAAACTGTACGATACACGCTCTATTGCAGAGATCCCTCCGCTTCCCCAAAGGACACGGTCAGCTCTGTCCATAAGAGTTCTGAAATCCTGAGACTCTACATTTTCATAGTCAGTATTCAAACACTTTTGCATTTTCAGTTCCTGAACAGAATCTGTGAAAAGCAAGGAATTCGTTTTGTTCTTGTTATCCAGCCAAACCGCAATTGCACGAAAAATAATGATAAGCGCAAAGAAAGATAAAATATGTATCGCTATTTTTAGTATATCGGTTTCGTTTGTAGCCTCGTGGATAACAAGCTTAGGAAGATAGATATCAATTGCTGAAATTATCAGACCGAGCGGTATGGTCAATAACAACCAGAATACTGATGTAGATCTGTGCGCTTTCTGTAGTTTTAATATGTACAAAACATTACTTAGCACAGAATACGACGGCTTCTTTTTTTCTTTTTCCTTTTCCATTTTTGACTCCTTAAATCTTTTATTAAATTTTATACTTATTTATCGTCGCGTATATTATCATTACGCACAATGAACTCGTGTTTTATCAACATGCCTACAAAATCATCGCAATACATTGATAGATATATTTTTGAACTTTTATCTGCTGTTGATTTTATAATTTCATCAACAATGTCAAAGTACTCTTTGCCATCTATGAATCCGCTTATTATCTGAGTTTCCACCCCTTGGGTATGAATACGATGATTGTTTCTACTATTTGTTAAGATATAATTTCCTTTATATTTTTCACAAACAACACTACACGATAGTTCGTAATAGCAATTCTCATATACATTGTTTTCTGTAAGCTCACAGTTGGATTGTTTTAAAATAAGTTTATCTATCATATAACGCTCCTTCTTAATCGAAAATTGTAAATCTCATAAATCTATTTTCAAATACAGTATATCAGTTTAAATACCAATGAAATAAAATCGTGCTATATTGTCCCAAAATCGTGGTGTTTGAGCTCGGCCCTTTATTGAACTCGGGAATGTAATATGCTATAATATTTACAGATCACAAAAGGAGGCTGTATATGATAAATATTCTTATCTGCGATGACGACAGGACATTTACAAAAAAGACCTCGGAGCTTGTCGATTCTATCATCAGCTCCTCTCCGTATATAGATCTTGAATATAGTATTGATACGACCTCCGATCCCGTTCGGCTTAAGGACACCGTTAAAGACGCGCCGCCCGATATTCTTATCCTTGACATTCATATGCCTGAGACTGACGGATTTGAGATCGCAGATATCCTTTTTGAAAGCCGAGAAAAAACAAAGATCATTTTTCTTTCAAGCTATGAGGAGCTGGTTTTCTACTCTTTGCGCTTCTCTCCCTTCCGCTTTGTCAGAAAGGACGCTATGGAAAGGGAGCTCCCCGAAGCTCTTTGCAGCGCTATCAGGCTCATACAGAATGACAGCACGAATCTTATCGTTCGCCATTATACGGATATTCAGTACGTTCCTCTCAGCAACATAAAATACATAGAAAAGATCAAAGGTAAGAACTCTGTTTCCATCGTTTGCCGTTCGGCGACACTCTCCCACAGAGAGACTGTAAAGGTGCTTTGGCGCCAGCTTTCACCGCAAGGATTTGTTCGCATAAACTCCGGCACTCTCGTTAACCTGAAGCATATAAAACGCATTTCGGGCTCTGAGCTTTTTATCGGCGACGAGGTGCTGAAGATCTCCGAATCCAATATAGAAGAAGTCAAGCACGCTCTCGCTCAGTATATGAGAACTTTCGGCTTGACCTGATGGAGTATTTATGAATCTGTTTGTCGAATTATCTGCAAATCTATACGATGCCCTTTGCGGTGTTATGTTCGTTGCCCTGTTTTGCGGCATCAAAAAAGCGCGCAGATGGTATCTTCTGCCCGCAACCGCTCTTGTTTTCGCAGTTTCCACTTTTTTTACCTTTAACAGCGCTTTCAGCGCAATTCACTCTCTCATAATTACCGCCATTCTTTACGGAGTCAGCTTTTTTATAACAAACGGGAACGCCGTCAAAAAGATACTTGCGCCCATAATTTTTGAAATTCTGCTCTTGCTTATAAACACAGTATTTCTCACAGCATTTTGCTTCGTTTTCGATTTTGATCTTGAGGTTCTTCTCACACAAAGCTCGTCCTCAAGGCACTTCCTTATCGTCTTTACTAAGATAATACTTACCATCGCACTTCTGCTTATCATCAAATTTACGAGATTCAATTCAAGTATAAATCCTGCAGGGCTTATTCTTTATCTTGCCTCCCCCTTGCTTTCGGCCTTTATCCTCTACGTCTTTATGAAGATAAGCCTTGCATACAACCTCAATGAATACGCACCGCTCATTATCGGCGGCACCGTGGGTCTTGCTCTGATAAATCTTTGCGCAATATTCCTCTTTGAGCTCTCAAACAGAAATGCAGATGCAAAGCGCAGGCTCTTACTTATCGAAAAGCAGACGGAGATGGAAAAGGAAAGCTATCAGCGTATGCTTAAGACCGGCGAAGAGCTGAGAAGAATAAGACACGATATTAAAAACCATCTTCTCTACGTCCGCGGTATCATTGAAAGGAATGAAACTGAAAAAGCCGAGGAATATATAGTGAAAATGGAAGAGGAGCTTGGCAGCAACGAAAAATATATGGTTACGGGAAACCGTACCGTAGATTACGTTCTTGCCTCAAAGCTTTCGGAGAACCGTGATATCACTTTAGTCTGCACCGGCGTATTCCCGAAGGTTGAGGTAATAGACGAGCTCGACCTTGCAGTTCTTTTCGGAAATCTGCTTGACAATGCCATAGAAGCAGTTACAAAAGAAGAGGACAAGCTTATTGAAATAAGGCTTTCGATCTATAACGATTACTGTAATATTCTTTTTTCAAATCATATATCCGAATCCGTATTGAAAAATAACCCTTCCCTTTCCACGACCAAGGGGACCGACATTGAGCACGGCTTCGGTCTGAAAAGCGTCAGAGCAATAGTTGAAAGGTATTCGGGTATTTTTGAAGCCTATGAGGAAAATTCAAAATTCAACGTTCAGATATCATTGCCCATAATATCCCTGCCGAATTGATCCCTCTTTATGCTATATCTTCCCTTTTAGTCACTCTGTATTACCCGAGGGGCGGCTTTTGCGCATATTTGACAAATTATAACTTTGCGGGGCGGGCGGTGTTGACTCGCGTCACAATTTATGGTAGACTAATTACAGAATTCAAGCTTGACTCAAAGGAGGTCGCTATGAAGCATCTATTCTCCCGTTCACTTGCCCTCGCTCTTGCCATTGCAACGGCATTCACCCTTGCCTCCTGCAAGGAGGGCTCAAAAAAGCCTGCCGACACAAAGCCCCCAAAGCCCGAGATCTCGGCCGAGGAGGTATACGAGAGCGCAAAGGAAAAGCTCTCCGCCCTTGAAGATCTCAGCCAGGAGTTCACCGTTCGCACAGAAAGAGAAATCTCCGGCGAGGTATTCACCGAGGAGATGACCTCCACCTCCACATACGTGGGCAGAGGCGGCGACAGCCTCAAGGCCCGTTTCAACGAAAAATACGTTTACGGCGGAGAGGACAACTCATACTCTGCCGTTACCACCTTTGCAGACGACAAGGTCTACTATCAGATCGAGGGCGAGGACGGCCGCGCCTACGTTTGCGAAATGGACAGCGACGATTATCTGGAGGTCTGCGTTCCCCCTGCTCTTTTTGAAAGCGAAAACTACGAAAAGATAAGCTTTGCCGACGGCGACGACGGCACTATCCTCTTTGAAAAGGCAAAGGAGCCCGAAGAGTGGGCTCTCGGCGAGAGATGCAAGCTCCTTTCTGCCTCGGGCAGCGCTACTTTGAGCGAGGACGGCAATATCTCCAAAATGACCTACACCGTTTCCTACACTCAGGGCCCTGCCAGCGTTACGGCAGAGTACCTTTGCGAGATCAAGGACTGCACCGCAAGCGCTGAGGACATCACCGCGCCCGACGAGAAGATATGCCTCCCCGTCAGCACTCTTTCTATCCCCGCAATCATCAAATACGCACAGCACAACGCTCCCCTTTCTGCCCACACCTCAGGAAGCGCATCAACGGTCTACTACAGTCAGGCGGCGGCCCATCAGATCATTGACCAGAAGATGTACTACGCCTTTGACGACGGCGAGGACGGCCTCTCTGCAAAGATAGAGAGCTCATTTCTTCGCACCGTTGAGCAGAACAACTACACTCAGTCGGAGACCATTGAGTTTGCCGACGGAAAATCCACCTACACGGTGGACGGCCACGTGCTGAGCCAGTCCTTCACAGAGGAGAACGTGAACGAGCTCATCTCTGAGATGCGCGACGGATTTATCCCCTCCCTTTTCGAGATGAACAGCATCAACGCCTCCATGACCGACGATTTTCTCATCATCTCCTACACACTTGACAGCACTCTCGGTACCTCCTACGAGGATACCGTATCCGATAAGCTCTTCAATAGCCCCGACTTTCTTGACGGATACGCAACGGCATACAACACGAGAGGCCTCGGCGGATACGTAGCCATTGACCTTGATACCTATCTCCCGACTGCAGGCGCTATTGAATATATGGGCACCCACGTGATCGAGGGGCAGACTGTGGCCGTTGGAATGCAGAGCTACTACACCTTTACGGCGGCTGACCTCTCTGCCATTGAGGAGATTACGGGAGAACCCCTTCCCGAAAAGAAGCCCGAGGAGGGCGCTGCTCCTCTTCTCTACGAGGTCTCCGACACGGCGGGCCACAAGATGTATCTCTTCGGCACCATCCACGTAGGCGACGAGAGAACGGGAGCCCTGCCCGAGGAGCTCTACTCAGCCCTTAGCGAATCTGATGCTCTCGCAGTTGAATTTGACATTACCTCTCTTGCAAACGACCTTTCCGAAAACGAGGAGCTTGCAAAGGTTGCGGCAAACGCGATGTACTACACCGACGGCTCCACCATTGCCGACCACATCAGCCCCGAGGTCTACTCCTACGCCGCCGAGCTTATGAAGGCTGTGGGCATGAGGTTTGACACCCTTATGACGCGCCCCTCCGTTTGGGCAAATCAGATAGACAACTTTATCCTCTCCTCCTCCCGCACTCTTGACGGCGAATGCGGCGCGGACAACCGCCTTTTGAAGCTGGCAGGAGAAAAGGGTATGAAGATACTTGAGGTAGAATCGGCTGAAAAGCAGCTCAAGATGTTCTCTCAGTATCCCGACAAAACTCAGGAGCTTATCCTCGCCTCCTCCCTCGGCACGTCCAGAGCCGAATACGTTGAGAGCCTCACCGAGCTTTACGAGCTTTGGTGCAGCGGCGACGAGGCTGCCCTTCGCGAGGCTGTGAACAAGGAGACCGAGATCCCCGAGGATGCCACCAAGGAGGAGATCAAGGCCTACGAGGAATATGAAAAGATCATGATGTCCGACCGTGACACGGATATGAAAAAGGTTGCGGAATCTTATCTTTCAAGCGGTGAGACCGTTTTCTACGCTGTTGGTCTTGCCCATCTTCTCGGCGATGAGACGGGCCTCGTTGATACTCTTCGCGATGCAGGCTACATCGTTGAGCTTGTGGAGTATAAATGATATATTGCCCGAAGATTCGGGTTTGACGGTTATTTGAACAAATGTAGGGGAGGATTCCATATCCTCCCGATTGCAAACGCAAGAAATCATTGATACTTGCGTCAGCAGGCAAAACGAATAAATCAAATGTAGGGGAGCCGCTTGCTGCTCCCGCATTTCAGAACGGTATCAAAAAAATAAGAACCACTAAATTTTATATTTAGTTCGCGTGCAGATGTGCGGGAGCAGCAAGCGGCTCCCCTACATTTAAATTGTTTGCATAATCGCTGACGGACAGTATCAATGTGTTTTTCAATATGTAAACGGGAGGATAATATCCTCCCCTACAAATACCAATTCTCAACCTCCCTCTCAAACCAAAATTTGAAGAATAAAGGCTGTCGCATTTGCGACAGCCCCTTTATTTTCTCTTCTCTCTTCACTAAAAAACGCCCACCTTTTTTCAAAGGTGAGCGTTTTTTTGTATAGATTTTCTTACAGGTTCTTCGGTGTGTATGTAGGAACGATGTCCATAACGAGCTTTCTGATATCCTCGGAGTTTGCCTCGCAGGCAACCTCAAGCCAGCCAAGCTTTTCCTCAAATGCGACCCGATCTATCTCCTCAAGATGGCCGATGAAGATAAGGTCGTTTGGGGTTTTGCCAAGGCCCTCCTCGGAGAGGAGAAGCTCCTCAAAGAGCTTTTCGCCGGGGCGCAGGCCCGTATAAACGATGGGGATATCCACGTCGGGCTCAAAGCCTGAGAGCTTTATCATATTTCTTGCAAGGCTGTCTATCTTGACGGGCTCGCCCATGTCGAGAACGAATATCTCGCCGTCCTTGGCGTAGGCTCCCGCCTGAAGCACGAGGGAGACCGCCTCGGGGATAGTCATGAAGTATCTTATGATATCCTTGTGGGTAACGGTAACGGGGCCGCCCTCCTCTATCTGCTTTTTGAAGAGGGGGATAACGCTGCCGTTGCTGCCGAGAACGTTACCGAAGCGAACGCAGGCAAATTTGGTCTTTGAGCTGCTTGCGAAATTGCAGATTATCATTTCGCAGATGCGCTTTGAGGCGCCCATAATGTTCGTGGGGTTAACGGCCTTGTCCGTGCTGATGAGGATGAAGGTATCAGCGCCGTATGCGTCTGCCGCGTGGGCCACGTTATATGTGCCGAAAACGTTGTTCTTGATAGATTCGTTGGGAGAGGTCTCCATAAGGGGAACGTGCTTGTGGGCCGCCGCGTGGTATACGATATTGGGGCGGTACTCTTCAAAAACGGCGTTCACTCTCTTTTTATCGCGAACGGAGCCGATAAGCACCTCAAGATCAAGCTCGGGGTATGCCTTGAGAAGCTCCTGCTGAATTGCGTAGGCGTTGTTTTCGTAGATATCGAAGATGATGAGCTTTTTGGGACCGTGACCTGCTATCTGACGGCAAAGCTCGCTGCCGATGGAGCCGCCGCCGCCCGTAACGAGGATAACGCGGTCGTTAACGTAGCCAACGATCTCCTCAATATTGACCTTGATGCTGTCGCGGGCGAGAAGGTCCTCGATCTGCACCTTTCTGATCTTCTGGATGTTGACCTCGCCGTTAACGAGCTGATATATGCCGGGCAGGGTCTTAAGCTCGCAGCTCGTTCTCTGGCAGATGCTGAGTATCTCGCTCCTTCTTTTCACGCTTGCCGTGGGGATGGCGAAAACTATCTCCTCAACCTTGTATTTCTCAACCATATCGGGGATATCCTCTGCCGCGCCCACAACGGGAACGCCGTACATAGTGGAGCCCTTTTTGGAAACGTCGTCGTCAATGAGGCAAACAACGCGGCTCTTTGAGTAGCTTGAGCGCTGAAGCTCTCTGAGGATCGTTGCTCCCGCGTCACCCGCGCCGATTATCATAGTGCGGCGAAGGTCGGAGGAGAAGATGCGCTTGAGGCCTCTTCTGTGGCGGAGGAGACGGTAGGAAAATCTTACTCCGAACACGGTGATAAGGAAGAGAAGAAAATTGATGATAACGAAGCTTCGGGGAAGGATGAGCCTTGTGAAATAATGAATGGCCGTCTGCACGAACACGCTGGTTCCGCAGCCGAGAACTATCATCATTATCTCCCGCTCGCCCGCAAACTCCCAAAGGCTGCTGTAAAGTCCGCAGAAAATGAAAACTGCCAGCATTATAACGATATTAAAGGGGAGAAGCGCGAGAAGATTATGGAGAAATCCCTCTGTCACCATCGTTTCCCAGTTAAACTCAAATCTGAGCAGCAGGGAAAGAACGGAGCATAGGGTGAAGAAAAACGAGTCAAGGACCACGAGCAGGGCGCGCTTTAAAAGGAGCTTTCCGTTAAAGGGAGCTTTGTTTTTTATGCTTGCCATAATTCTATATCCTTTACATTTGTTCATAACTATACATAATAATTTTAACTCTTTTTCCGCCAAAAATCAACACATATCTTCGCTTTTTATAAATTCGTTGCAAATTGAAACGATAGTCGAGCTTATTCAGACAGACCGCCCGTACGTAAAGGATTTTTGAGATGAGATACTGAAATAGGTTGACAGAAGTTAATATTTGTGCTATACTTAACACAAGTAAACTGAGTACGGAGGCAGATATGAAAAGATTTATTAATATAGCTTTATGCATTATCCTCGCGATTTCTCTGTCTGTATCTATCGTTCCTGTGACGGTATATGCATCGGATACGGTCGAGGCGCCTGAAAAGGACTGGTCCGGCTATATTCCGATCTCAACCAAAGAGGATCTGAATGCCGTCAGAAACGATCCTTACGGTATGTATTATTTAACGAACGATATAGTTTTTGACCCTTCTGATTTCAATAAGGGCGGCGTATTCTATAACGGCGGAAAAAGTTGGGAGCCTATAGGAAGCGGCTATGTGAAAGTTCCTAAAGCAATCGGCTCCGAAGCGCAGTTCAACAGCGCAGTTGATACCTATGGGGCGCTGTTCATCCGCAACGGGGAATATAACGGCGAAAACTATACTCCCCATCTCGTATACTACGAAACGGCAGAAAAATACGTTTCGGGAAAGACCTATTACTATATGGACGGCTTTTACGGCGTGCTTGACGGAAACGGCCATACCATCAAAAATCTTCGCGTGTCTGCAAGCAACGATGAGCATGCAGGCTTGTTCGGTGTGAATTTCGGCTCTGTAAACGACATCGTGTTTGAAAGCATCAGCTCTAATACCCATTCATACAGCGGCTCCGTTTGCGGCGAAAACTACGGAACGATAACAAACTGCAAGGTGTACACCACCTACGGAACTACCGTTTCCTCTCAATATTTTGCGGGAGGTATCTGCGGATATAACTACGGCTATATTTCATCCTGCGAGGTCGAGCTCAATATCAGCGCCTTTCAGTATTACTGCGGTGGAATTGCAGGCGTCAATTCAGGATATATCCGTAACTGTATCTATACCGGAAATCTGACGGGCAATGCGGGAGTTGGCGGAATTTGCGGCGCGGCCGTATATTCAACCATCACGGAGAGCTTTGCAAACGTTGAGTCATTAGGCGGCGCTGAGGGAACAAGAGGATTTGTGGTCGGCCTTGATATGAGTGATGGGGAGGCAGATAATTTCTATAGAAATTGTCTGTATGCCGATTCTTATTATTCTCAGGGCCCCGTTGGAAATGCCGAGGCAAGCGAGCTTTGCGGAGGTCCTAACAATTTCGTGTTGATAGACTCATTCGTTATCAATAAGACCTATATATCTCCCTATTTCGACTATGAAAACGTCATATTCGGAGGAACCAAGCCTCACGTGCTTGGCTGTGCAAGCCCCGATCTCTTTGAGCAAAGCTCCGTGTGGGACGGCAGCGTGGCAACCTCGTTTGAATCGGGCAGCGGCACTGAGGATGATCCCTATATTATTTCAAATGCCGCGCAGCTTGCGTATTTGTCAGATTCTGTATATGAAGGCAATAGCTATAGAGGCAAGTTCATAGAGCTTTCGGCTGATATCATACTTAATGACGTAACGCTGGATTATTGGTTCAAAACGGCCCGTGAATGGTATTCCATCGGCGGAGAGAGCCATCCCTTTGAGGGAAGCTTCAACGGTAACGGATATACGGTCAGCGGCGTATATTTTTCCAGATCTTATTTCAATCAAAACGGACTTTTCGGCTACATAGGCAGGGATGCCGTAATAGAAAACGTGACCTGTGAATGCTATTTGACAGTCTATGCAGAGTCTGCGGCCATATGCGGATATAATGCGGGCGGAAAGATCATAGGCTGCAACGCAAAGGGATATGTTGATGCATTTGAGATGTCGGGTCTTGTTTGCGGCGTAAACGAGGGCACCGTCAAGGGTTGTCAGGCAGAGGGCACCGTCAGCGGCGGAAGCGTTCTGGGCGGCATTTGCGGATATAACGCGGGAGAGATAAGTGAATGCAAAAACGAGTCTTCAATTGCTTCCTATTCCTTTGGCTGCGCGGGAATCAGCGGCGCAAATGAGGGAAGTGTTTCCGATTGCTATAATACGGGCGACGTTACTGCAAATATCCTGACGGCAGGAATCGTGGGAGAAAGCTTTGGCGGAAGCGTCAAGCATTGCTATAATACGGGAAGCATCACGGCAGATATCTATGCCGGCGCGGTTTGCGGATTTGTCAGCGGAACGGATATATCCGAGTGCTACTATCTTGCAGATAGCTCAGCAAATTTTGATGGCGTATTTCTGACGGGTATAGGACTTGATGAAAACGGCGACCCCTGCCCCGATGAAGAGGGAAAAGCCGCTCCGCTTTCAATAGCACAACTTAAGCAGGAGAATAGCTATGAGGGCTTTGAATTCGGAGGCGTATGGGTCATCACAAGCGCATTTAATTATAAATATGCCGATCTGAGGATCCTTCTTCCTGCGCCGACAGGCGACGTTAACAAGGATAAAGAGGTCAATTCCAAGGATTCAAACGTGCTCAAAAGATATATCGCCGGCGAGAGCGTTGATCTTGATGAGTATAACACGGATATAAATTGCGATAACGCCATAGATGCAAAGGATGCAAATCTTTTAAAGCGCATAGTAACAGGCCTTGAAAACTGAATAATCAAAATCAAACGAGCCCTTACACTTTCGTAAGGGCCCGTTTTTTCGTTGTTGGAATATTCAGGGCAGAAGCTCCTTTTCAAGGAGGCCCTCTGCGATCTCCAGAAGCTGCTTTCTTGAGGAAACGCCAAGCTTTCCGTAGATATTTTTATTGTGGTATTTAAGGGTGTTTTCCTTGATCTCAAGGGCCGCCATGATCTCCTTCGTGCCCTTGCCCTCAAGATAGAGGCCGTAAACCGCCCTTTCCGTATGGGTGAGAAGGGCAACTCCCTTGATAAACGCACGCTCCTCCTCGGAGAGGTGCTTTTCGCAGGGCTTTTCCTCGTCGGAGGCGTGATCCTCGGGAGAGACGGGGTTCTTGCCTGCGGCGAGCGCCTTTTCCTGCTCCTTCTGTGTTTCCTGAACCATAAGGCAAAGGCCGAGAAGGAAAAGCTCGCTGAGTATGTAGGAAACGGAGAGCATCTCAAAATCAATGCGAACTATCTGCTCAAGGAACCAAACGCCGATATTTACGTAGACCGCGCAGGAAAGGAGGACCGCGTAGGCCGTTCTCTCAAGCCTGCGCCTGGCCGTGCCGTATATCACAACGGCAACAGTTGCGGCGCAGTAGCCCAAAAGATAAAAGAGATAAACGGGGTGGAGAGGGCCGTAGACCTTTTCGAGAGCGGAGGCGCCGTTAAGGCTTATGAGCTCGACCTCCTTGTAATAGATATCAAGATATCCGGGGGTCGCGGCGATGAGGAACACTATTCCCGAAACCACGCAGAGCAGGGGCATGAGCCATCGGGGCCTTTTTACACCCACGGCGTTCATGATTATCATGAGCATTGCCAGAGGCAGGAGGACAGAGCCCAGATAAGCTATCCTGTTTGCAAGGAGAGCCTCCTCAAGGGTCTTTGAAACGGAAATGGAGAAGTATCCCGTGTTGACGACGAAGATGGATGAGAACATAAGGATGAACCAAACGTCCTTTTTCTTTAAAAAGCAGCAGTAGGCAACCACCATTGCGGCGGCGATGATCGCCGTCACCCCGTAGATGACGGAGACGTTTGCCGCCTTGTCCCCCACTTTTGCGCATCCGCAGAGGAGCAGGGAGAGCATTGCCAAAAGTATTGCTCCGATTTTCTTGTTCATTATATAATACCTTTTAGTTTACAACGTTAGAAAGCTTATTCTCCCAAAGGGCGGGAGCTCATTGCTTTACGTAATTTTAACAT
This sequence comes from Candidatus Avispirillum sp., assembly GCA_045545335.1. GTDB lineage: Bacteria > Bacillota > Clostridia > Oscillospirales > CAG-272 > Avispirillum. The sequence continues at coordinate 23,533 of JAZQAS010000062.1, forward strand.
AACTTCGTTCGGTGTTCAAGAGTAAGAAGAAAAAATCATCTAATATAAGTCAGATATAAAAATATTCTTTCTCAAAAAATGGAAATAGGATGCCTCTATAGTTTTCTTGAAGTTAAAAGACTGTTTTTTATCCTTATCTTCAATTGCTAGACTTTTTAATGCAACTGTGTTATAATGACACAGTTAGTCTATAATGTTGCGATAAAGCATTATCAAGAGGTGATTTCGGTGCTTTTTAATTCGTATATATTTATTTTCGCTTTTCTGCCAATAACCTTAACAGGGTATTTTTTGCTTAACCATTTTGGAAAGAATACTGTTTCAAAGCTTTGGCTTGTGCTTTCCTCATTGTTTTTTTACGGTTATTTTGATTTTTCTTATCTGTGGATAATAGTCACCAGTATCGTAGCTAATTATCTTATCAGTCTCTACTTTGAGAAAGAGAAAACAGATTGCTCTGTTATACGTAAGGCTTTGCTTGTCTTTGGTCTGGCATTGAATATCGGTATTCTTTTCTTTTACAAGTATCTGGACTTTGTTTTGGGTACTGTTGCAAATATATTTAATGCCGATCCTATTCATTTGGAATTGATACTTCCTTTGGGTATAAGCTTTTTTACATTTCAGCAGGTATCATATCTTATTGATTCATACAGAAAGAAAGCAAAGCTATACAACTTTATCGATTATTCACTGTTTGTAACCTTTTTTCCACAATTAATAGCGGGACCCATCGTTTTACACAGTGAGGTCATTCCTCAGTTTGAAAATAAGCAAAATTTGAGTTTTAATATGGATAATTTTGCAAAAGGGCTGTTTGTATTCTCAAAGGGTCTTGCTAAAAAGGTTATAATTGCAGATAATTTCGGAAAGATCGTTTCCTTTGGATATGCAAATATTTCTTGTTTGAGTAGCTTTGAAGCAATACTTACTATTCTTGCATACACTTTCCAGATCTATTTTGATTTTTCCGGTTATTGCGATATGGCGAGCGGTATAGCTTATATGTTCAACATAGAGCTTCCGATCAATTTTAACTCACCATATAAGGCAAAGAACATCTCTGATTTTTGGAAACGTTGGCATATGACTTTGACCCGATTTTTGACCCAGTACATATACATCCCACTCGGAGGAAGTCGCTGTAGCAAGCTTCGCGCATCCTTTAACGTGTTAGTTGTGTTCCTTGTTTCCGGTATATGGCACGGTGCGGGATTCACTTTTATTCTCTGGGGAGCTATGCATGGTGTTGCGATGGTTTTATACAGACTGCTGAAAAAGCCTGTTGATAAGGCTCCGTATTTTATTAACTGGCTTGTAACTTTTATATTCGTAAATCTGACCTGGGTATACTTCAGAGCGGAAAGCATTGCAGATGCAAACCTACTTATCGCTCACATTTTTAACGGTGGATTTACTCTTAATTTTGAAATAACTGAAACCTTGCTGAATATTATTCCCATAAGTGTCATTTGCAATGTGTTTTCTTTCGATGGAGTGCTTAGTATTCTGATGATAGTGATACTGCTGTCTGCAACGGCAGTATGTCTGCTTACGAAAAACGTTCAAGAAAGTGCGGCTACTTTCAAGCCAAGACTCAGCAATCTGCTTGTTTCCGCAGTTTTACTGATATGGAGTATCCTTTCACTTTCGGGAGTCAGCACGTTTCTGTATTTCAATTTTTAAGCTACGGAGGCCTCTATGAATGCAAAAAAATGGGCTGTTTCATTAGTGTCGATAACATTGGTCGTCGTTTTAATATTTGGAGCAATTACTTTTATAATTGATCCTTTGCTTCAGTACAGAGAAGAGCCGGATATGTTAACATATCGGCATTATTCGGAATTGTATTGCAATCCTGGCATTGCCAAGAATTATAAGTATAACGCAGTTTTTTTAGGATCGTCAATGGTAGAAAATGCTAATGTTGCAGAAATAGATAGTCTATTTCATTGTAAGACTATTAAAGTGCCGTATTCCGGTGCCAGCTCCTATAACCACAGGACCATTCTCGATGTATGCTATAAATCGGGAAACAAGGTGGACAAGGTTTTTTGGGCACTTGACGAGTACGCTCTAACTACGGATAAGGATGCTCCCCGCTATCCTTTGCCTGACTATTTGTACGACTATAATAAAGCTAATGATCTGTCATATCTTTTGAATCTTGATATTTTCTATTTTTATACTGTCAAAGACGTTGTGGGAACACTGGCAGGTAAAAATCAGACCATGATGAGAGACGGATCATGGATGGAAGACGAAAGCGTTTACTGTAAAGAAAATGCTCTTTCTACTCTTACATATCCTATGAAGCAGCAGGAAAACAAGGGGGAAAAGTATTTCATTGATAATCTGACAGATAATCTCACATACAATATTATTCCTTTTGTTAAAGAACATCCCGAAACCGAATTCTATTTTTATATGGTTCCTTACAGCATTACATACTGGTATATGAATAAGCAGGAAGGAAAGCTGGATGCAGAAATATATAACGCAAGATTTGCGGTGGGCGAACTTTTAAAATATGATAATGTAAAAGTTTATTTTTTCCAAAATGATATTGATATCATTACAGATCTGAGTAACTATAAGGACCACACTCACTTCAAGCCATCAATCAATAGCTATATGACAAACCAGATGGCGGAGGATGGATATCGTATAACAAAAGAAACGTATGAAAAAGTTTTTGACAATTTTTATGATTATCTAACAAACTTTGATTATGATACGTTTTATAAAAACAATATAAAATAAGCGCCCCCTCGCTGTAAGCGAAATACAGCGAGGGGATATTTATCGCGCCATTGTTGAAAATGCAGATATATACGAAATGCTTTTGATTATTCCCGTGCCTTTTCTCTTGATTTTCCCGTGCGGCTATTGTATAATGGTAGCGTATTTTTTTGAAATATATCAATCCTTATACTTATATAGAGGTAGCACTATGGTAAAGCTTATTGATAAGGGTGTTTTCTTCAGAAACGGCGAGTTCTGCGAGGGCACCGATATTGAAGCGGGCAGGAAGGGCACTATCGCCTATTCTATCCTCAATGCCCATAATACGTCAGGTGATGAAAAGAACCTGAAGATCAAGTTTGATGCGCTTGCATCTCACGACATTACCTACGTAGGTATTCTTATGACAGCCCGCGCCGGCGGTCTTGAGAAGCTCCCCCTCCCCTACGTTCTCACAAACTGTCACAACTCTCTTTGCGCCGTCGGCGGTACTATTAACGAGGACGACCATATGTTCGGCCTTTCCGCCGCAAAGAAGTACGGCGCCATCTACGTTCCCGCCCATCTCGCGGTCATCCACTCCTTTATGAGAGAGATGATGAGCGGCTGCGGCAAAATGATCCTGGGTAGCGACAGCCACACCCGCTACGGCGCTCTCGGCACCATGGCTATCGGCGAGGGCGGCCCCGAGCTCGTAAAGCAGATACTCGGCAGGACCTATGACGTTGCCTCCCCCGAGGTCATCGCAGTCCGCCTGACAGGCAAGCCCCGTCCCGGAGTTGGCCCTCAGGACGTTGCTCTCGCTCTCATCGGCGCGACGTTTAAGAAGAAGTTCGTTAAGAACAAGGTGCTTGAGTTCGTTGGCGACGGTATCAAAAATCTTCCCATCGAGTTCCGTAACGGTATCGACGTTATGACAACGGAGACCACCTGCCTTTCCTCCGTATGGATGACAGACGAGGAGACAGAGAGATACTTCACAATGCACGGCCGCCCCGAGGCTTATAAGAAGCTTGAGCCCAAGGATGGCGCGTACTACGACGGAGCCGTTGAGATCGACCTTTCCCTCGTTGAGCCCATGATCGCGCTCCCCTTCCACCCCTCCAATACCTACACCATCCGCGAGCTTTGCGAAAACGGCGCGGATATCCTCCGCAAGTGCGAGATAGACGGCGAGGCTCAGCTCGGCCTTGCAGCGGGCACCCTTAAGCTTACGGATAAGATAGACCCCGCAACGGGACGCATCCGCGTAGATCAGGGCGTTATCGCAGGCTGTGCCGGCGGTACATTTGATAACCTTTCTGCGGCGGCAGATATCCTTCGCGGAAGGTCCGTTGGAGCAGACAGATTTGCCCTCTCCGCATATCCTGCAAGCCAGCCCGCCTTCGTAAGAATGATCGAAACGGGTATTGCAGCCGACCTTATGAAGGCAGGCGCAACTCTCAGAACGGCATTCTGCGGCCCCTGCTTTGGTGCAGGCGACGTTCCCGCAAACGGCGGCCTTTCCATCCGTCATTCCACGCGTAACTTCCCCAACCGTGAGGGCTCAAAGCCCGGCGAGGGACAGTTTGCATCCGTTGCCCTTATGGATGCCCGTTCAATTGCTGCAACAGCGGCAAACGGCGGACTTCTCACAGCGGCAACCGAGCTTGACGTTGAATATTCCACTCCCGATTATAAGTTTGATACAACGGTCTACGAAAACCGCGTATGGTTCGGCTACGATAAGCCCGATGAAACGGTTGAGCTGCAGATGGGCCCCAATATCAAGGATTGGCCCAGAATGAAGGCTCTCCACGATAACCTTATCCTCGGCACCGCGTCCGTTATCGACGACGACGTTACCACAACGGATGAGCTTATCCCCTCAGGCGAGTCCTCCTCCTACCGCTCCAATCCTTACAGACTCTCCCGTCTCACCCTTTCCCGCCGCGACCCCGAGTACGTGGGCAGAGCGGATAAGGTGGCGGCCATCGCAAAGAAGGCCTACGGGGAGGAGTTTGATGCTTCTCTCGATATTGCAGGGGAAGAGGCTGCAATGGCGGCGGCAGTAGCGGCATATGAAAAGGCATACGGCGCCCTTGAGGGAACGACAGGTATCGGCAGCCTTGTTTGCGCAGTCCGCCCCGGCGACGGAAGCGCCCGCGAGCAGGCGGCCTCCTGCCAGAGAGTTCTCGGCGGAAGCGCCAATATCGCCCGTGATTATGCAACGAAGCGTTATCGCTCAAACCTCATCAACTGGGGTATGCTCCCCCTCACCTGCGACGGTATGACCATCGGCAAGAACGAGGGCAGCGGCGAGGGCGAGATAGTATGCGGCGATTGGGTAATCCTCCCCGGTGTTCGCGCAGCTATCGCCGAGGGCAAGTCTGACGTCAAGGGCTACCTCTGCAAGGCAGACGGCGCAGTTCTTGAATATACCTTCTCCCTTGGCGCCCTCACGGATGATGAGAGAAAGATCATCCTCGCAGGCAGCCTTACGGGAAGAGCAGTTGAAGAAAAGAACGAGAAATAATTGTGAAAAGAGCTGTTTTTCAACAGCTCTTTTTGAATGGAAATTTTTGACCTGATATTACGGCTTCAAGCGAGGGGAAGGCTCAAGACAAGTCCTTCCCCACGCGGACATATTGATAGTATTTAATTGTTACTTTACTTGTCCGCTCTGCCTTTGCAAAAGCAAAGGCCAAAGTAAATTGGTATTTGAGGGGTGAGGACCCAAAATAGTCCTTCCCCCGAAGATAGACGGATCCCCCCGCAAGCGGGTCCTTCCATCGGGGGAAGGGGGACCGCTTGCGGTGGATGAGGGTTTGCTACCTGGGCGCGAACCGATGCTGAAAAATATTGTTTGCGAGGCATAGGAGAAAAACTGTAGATTTATCAATCAAATACCGCTCAACTTGATTTGAAAGACAGTTCTCGTCCAGATAGCAAACCCTCATCCGTCTCCCCCATATAGTTTATCTTAGCTTATAATTCTCAGCCGGAAATATAGAAAGCAATAGTCAAACCTCATTTTAAGGAGCCACCTTCCCCCAGTTCTTCGGGGGAAGGACTATTTTTGGTCCTCGCCTTTGCGAGGACAGAGCGGACACGTAAATTTTAAGTTTAGAAATACGTAATGTCCGCGTGGGAAGGACTAAATAAAGCCTTCCCCCGTGGATTGCCGCATCTTATCGCTTATGTCATTTGAAATTTCAGGGAACGGGGGTTAATTTACAGCCTGTTTATTGACATTTAAAATTATTTATAGTATCATAAAGGAACAAATGTTCTACGAGGAAAAAGATATGGCTAAGAATATAAAGGTGCGCGGCGTTCGCGTAAATAATCTGAAGAATATAGACGTCACTATCCCCCGCGATAAGCTGGTGGTGCTGACGGGACTTTCGGGCAGCGGAAAATCCTCCCTCGCCTTTGATACCATATATGCAGAGGGTCATCGCCGCTTTGTGGAGAGCCTTTCCTCCTATGCCAGAATGTTCCTCGGCCAGATGGATAAGCCGGATATCGACTCCGTCGAGGGGCTTTCACCCGCCATCTCCATCGACCAGAAGACCACGTCCAAAAACCCTCGTTCCACCGTGGGCACCGTAACGGAGATATACGATTATCTCCGCCTGCTCTACGCCCGTCTCGGCGTGCCTCACTGCCCCGTTTGCGGCAAGGAGATCCGCCAGCAGACAACGGATCAGATACTTGACCGAATAATGGCCCTCCCCGAGGGAGAGAGGTTTTATATCCTTGCCCCCGTCGTCAGAGGCAAGAAGGGACGTCACGAAAAGGTATTTGAGGATGCCCGCCGCTCCGGCTTTGCAAGAGTACGGGTGGACGGTAGTATCTACGACCTTTCCGAGGAGATAGCCCTTGATAAAAATCAGCGCCACTCCATTGAGATAATGGTGGACCGCCTTGTCATGCGCGCAGATATCCGCTCCCGCCTTACGGACAGCGTTGAAACAGCCCTCAGAGAGAGCGGCGGAAGCCTCCTTGCGGTAACGGCGCCCCGCGACGGCGGCGACGGAGAGGAACTTTCCTTCTCAACGAGCTATGCCTGCGAGGAGCACGGCATCTCCCTCGGCGAGCTTGAGCCCCGAATGTTCTCCTTCAATAATCCTTTCGGCGCCTGCCCCAAGTGCGCAGGCCTCGGAGTAATGCGCCGTCTCAGCGTTGAAAAGATGATCCCCGATGAGTCTCTTTCTCTCCTTGAGGCAGGCATCGCCGTAAACGGCTTCAAGTCTCTCGGCCCCGATACGTGGACAGGCCCCCTCATTGCCGCAGTAGGTGAGAGGCACGGCTTTACAATGGAGCAGCCCATATCCACCTTTTCCAAAAAGGCAAGGGAGGCCCTCCTTTACGGAACGGGGGATGAGACCTACGATATAGTCCGCTGGTTCGGCAAGAGAAGTCAGCGCCAGATAGTAAGATTTGAGGGCGTCGTCAATATAGTTCAGGCCCGCGCCAATATGAACGGCGAGGAGGGCGAGTATTATTCTCAGTTTATGGAGGAGCTGGATTGCCCCGAGTGCAAGGGCAGCCGCCTCAATCCCGAGGCCCTTGCGGTAACCGTGGGCGGACTGAATATAGATCAGTTCTGCCGCCTTTCCGTGCAGAAGAGCCTTGATTTCACAAACAGTCTTAATTTCTCCGAAATGGAGACTCAGATAGCAAAGGAGATAATCAAGGAGCTTCGCGCCCGTCTCGGCTTCCTTTGCGCCGTAGGTCTTGATTATCTTTCCCTTTCCCGTAAGAGCGGCACCCTTTCGGGAGGCGAGGCCCAGCGTATCCGCCTTGCAACTCAGATAGGCTCCTCTCTGGCGGGAGTGCTGTATATCCTTGATGAGCCCTCCATCGGCCTCCATCAGAGGGATAACGGTAAGCTCATAGCAACCCTCAAAAAGCTCCGCGATCTCGGAAACAGCGTCATCGTGGTCGAGCACGATGAGGAGACCATGACCGAGGCGGATTATATCATTGATATCGGCCCCGGTGCAGGTATCCATGGCGGCGAGGTGGTTGCAGAGGGAACGCCGAAGCAGATAATGGCGGCTAAAAATTCGCTGACGGGACAGTTCCTTTCGGGCAAGAGGACCATCAAGGTCCCCGAAAAGCGCCGAGAGGGCAACGGAAGCTTTCTCACCGTCAGGGGAGCCGCCCATAATAACCTTAAAAATATAGACGTAACTATTCCCCTCGGTACCTTCACCTGCGTAACGGGAGTTTCGGGCAGCGGAAAATCCTCTCTCGTCAACGGCATTATAAGAAACGCTCTGCTTTCAAAGCTGAACCGCGCCGTCACCTTCCCCGGCAAGCATAAGAGGATAGAGGGATACGAGGCCCTTGATAAGATCATAGATATAGACCAGAGCCCCATCGGAAGAACGCCCCGTTCAAACCCCGCAACCTATACGGGCCTCTTCTCCGATATACGCGAGCTTTTTGCAAAGACCCCCGCCGCAAATCTCAGAGGCTACACCGCAGGCAGATTTTCCTTCAACGTCCGCGGAGGCCGCTGCGAGGCCTGCGAGGGCGACGGAGTAAAGAAGATAGAGATGCACTTCTTGCCCGACGTTTACGTCACCTGCGACGTGTGCCACGGCAAGAGGTATAACCGCGAGACCCTTGAGGTCAAGTATAAGGAAAAGAGCATTTCCGACGTTCTTGAAATGACCGTTGAGGAGGGAGTATCCTTCTTTGCCGATCTTCCGAGAATTGCAAATAAGCTGAGAACGCTGAACGACGTTGGCCTCGGATATATCAAGATAGGCCAGTCCTCCACCACCCTTTCGGGCGGCGAGGCTCAGCGAGTGAAGCTTGCAACGGAGCTTGCCCGCCGAGGCACGGGCAGGACCATCTACGTTCTTGATGAGCCTACTACGGGTCTCCATACGGCAGACGTTGAAAAGCTCATAGAGGTGCTTCAGCGCCTTGTTGACGCGGGCAATACCGTCCTCGTCATCGAGCATAATCTTGATATCATCAAAACAGCGGACCATATCATAGATCTCGGCCCCGAGGGTGGAGATCTGGGCGGAAATATCGTTGCAACGGGCACCCCCGAGGAGGTGGCCGCCTGCGAGGGCTCCTATACGGGACACTATCTTAAAGATAAGCTATCTCGTCCTTGACTTTGGGGATATGATTTGGTATAATTTTTCTAAGTAGATCATAATTCGGAAGGATTTGGTATTATGAAGAAAACAGTATGCGCCCTTCTTCTTGCGGCGCTTGTGTGCGCGCTTTTTTCCTGCGCGCCCGATTTTGTAAAGCTTGAGGCTGATGATGTAGAGAGCATCCTGCTCACTCAGGCAGAGGATGCCGAGGTCGATAAGGCGGCATTCGTAAAGGCGTATAACGGTGCAGAGGTCCTTGGCTCGGCAAAGGAAGGATACAATAGCGATAAGGACGTTATCCTCTTCGTTTGCGAGGATGAAAAGCTCGTCACCCTCTTTTATCTTGACGATAATAAGTTCGCGGTAAAGAATTCCGGCGAGAAGCGCGCCCTCAGCATCAAGTCTGAGGAGCTTGCAGAGCTCTATATTGAGGCTGTTGACCCTAAGGCCGAGTTCGTTGCAATGGACGGCGAGGGCGAAGCTGTCCTTTCCTTTACAAAGAACGGGGATGCCGAGGCAGACCTTTCCAAGATAATTGCGGCTTATAATAAGGCAGAGTTTCTCGGCAATCACGATGCAAAGGCTGAAAACAGCACAGACGTTATGCTCATCACCTTTGCAGAGCCCAAGGCCGTGTTTTCTCTCAGCTATCTCGGCGACGCTATCTTTATGGTAGAGGGCACCGAGGTGAAGACTGCGTATGACGTAAAGTCCGAGGAGCTTGAAGAGCTTTATACAAAGGCGGCCTATCCCGATGCCGAGTTCGTAGCTATCGACGAGTCTAAGGCAGAGTCCCTTATCTTCACTCTTGACAGCGAGGCTGTCGGCGATGCAGGGGAGTTTGCAAAGGCTTATAACGAGGCTGAGTTCGTGGGCAATCTGGGCGATGAAAAGCTGACCACAGACGTGGTTCTCATTATGTATGCCGATAAGGGCGGCAATTTTGAGCTGACCTATATCAAGGACGATCTCTTTGCAGTGTCCGGAAGCTTCGTTGAGAGAGATTATATCGTAAAGTCTGCTTCTCTTCTCAAGCTCTATAACGACGCTATGGGTAAATAATCTTTGAGGGAGGCTATGCCTCCCTATGTTTTTTGATGATGGATATTGATTATAAAAGCTGTACTCTCTGCCCCAGGGAGTGCAGGGCAGACAGAACTCGGGGAGCGGGGCTTTGCGGCGAGGGCGAGGAGATGCGCATCGCCAAAATAATGCTCCATCGCTGGGAGGAGCCCTGCATCAGCGGCACCGATAAGGAGAGAGGCAGCGGAGCTATCTTCTTTTCGGGCTGTCCTCTCGGGTGCGTCTATTGCCAGAATAAGGATATCAGCTCGGGAGGGGCGGGCAGGATATATTCTCCCGCGGAGCTTTGCCGCGCCATGGAGGAGCTTTGCCGCCTTGGAGCGTATAATATAAATTTTGTGACCCCCACCCATTTCGTGCCGAAGATAATCGAGGCACTCTCCCTTTACCGTCCCCCCGTGCCAACGGTATTCAATACGGGCGGATATGAGAAGGAGGAGGCGGTGGAGGCCCTCTCGGGATATGCGGATATCTTTCTTGCAGACCTTAAATACGGCACGGCCGACCTTGCAAAAAGGTATTCCGATGCCCCCGATTATCTCCCCGTTGCCTTAAAGGCCATAAGGAAGATGAGAGAGGTCGCAGGACAGTGCCGCTTTTCCTCTGACGGAATGATGGAGAGGGGCGTCATCGTGCGCCATCTCGTTCTCCCGGGAGCCAGGCACGACTCCGTAAAGGCCCTGAAGGCTCTCAAGGAGGCCGTGGGAAGTGAGGGAATAATGCTCAGCCTTATGAGCCAGTATACCCCCGAGTTTGCCCCCGAGGGCGAGAAGCAGCTCTCCCGCAGGGTCACCACCTTTGAATACGAATACGTAAAAAACGCGGCCCTTGAGCTTGGCTTTGAGGGCTTCGGCCAGGAGCGCGAAAGCGCAACTGCCGCTTATACTCCCGCCTTTGGCGTGAAAGGAGAAGAGATAGATGTATGATTATCTTATAGTGGGCGCAGGCCTTTTCGGCGCAGTCTTTGCAAGGCAGATGACCGATGCAGGCAAAAAATGTCTGGTCATCGACCGCCGCGACCACGTTGGCGGAAATATATATACGAAGGAAGTGGAGGGCATAAACGTCCACGTTTACGGCGCCCATATCTTCCATACGGATAATGAAAAGGTCTGGAATTACGTTAACCGCTTCGCAAGGTTCAACAGATATACGAACAGCCCCGTTGCCATTTACGGCGACGAGGTGTATAACCTGCCCTTTAATATGAACACCTTCAGCCGCCTTTGGGGAGTAAAAACCCCCGCCGAGGCAAAGGCCGTCATAGAAAAGCAGAGGGCGGAGGCCGCCGTGGCAGAGCCCTCAAATCTTGAGGAGCAGGCCATCAGCCTTGTGGGACGGGATATATATGAAAAGCTTGTCCGCGGATATACGGAAAAGCAGTGGGGCAGAAGGGCCGCAGACCTCCCCGCCTTTATAATCAAGCGCCTGCCCGTCCGCTTTACCTATGATAATAATTATTTTAACGACAGATATCAGGGCGTTGCCGAGGGCGGCTACACAAAGATGATAGAGAACCTTCTCTCGGGAATCGAGGTGCGCCTCGGGGTGGACTTTTTTGAAAAGAGAGAAGAGCTCAGCGCCCTTTGCAAAAAGATACTTTATACGGGAACGATAGACCGTTATTTCGACTATGCCTTCGGCGAGCTTGAATACCGAACCCTCCGATTTGAGACCGAGGTCCTTGATACGGATAACTATCAGGGCAATGCGGTGGTCAATTATACGGAGTATGAGGTGCCCTATACGAGAATAATAGAGCATAAGCATTTTGAGTTCTCAAAGCAGGAAAAGACCGTCATCACCCGCGAGTATCCCGCAGAGTGGAGCGCAGGGGCAGAGCCCTATTATCCCGTGAATAATGCGGAGAATAACGCCCTTTATGAAAAATACCGCGCCCTCGCCGAGAGGGAGGATGGGGTCATCTTCGGCGGCCGACTTGGTACGTACCGCTATCTCGATATGCATAATATCGTTGCCGAGGCTCTTGAAATGAGCGAAAGAGAGCTCGGATAACCGAATACTATTTCCTAAAATTCCCCGATGGGCTTTTCGCCTTTGTGACGAAAAATCCTCGGGGAATTTTTCTTTTTGCCAATTCCCGCAAAAAATCCTTTGAAAAACCCATTTGGCGATGACTTATAGCGACGAGGTTTTTCCGTGGGCGAGAGTAAAATCTCAGTACATAACAAAAAGGAGAAAAAACAAAGGAAATGAAAAAGAAAAAGCAACGAGAGGGCGGCGTTGTCGCCGTATTGAGACAGGGGGCGCAGTTTTTCAGAAATATGGAGCTTTCAAGGCTGAGACCCCTTGCCGCTCCCGCACTGTCGGGGGCGATGAGCTTTCTTCTCGGCACGGTAAAGGGGCCAATGGGCATATATCCCTTCCTCGCGGCCACGCTCAGCGCTTCCCGCGGCGGCGCTCAGACGGTGGCGGCCCTTCTTGGAGCGCTGCTTGCCTGCGCCCTCCACGATGAGGGGGGGCTTGCAAGAGCGGTGATCGCCGTGGGCATCGTGGCCCTCAGAACGGTAGCCTGCTTTCTCAAGGGGGATTTCCAAAGAAAAAAAGGCCTCTTTCGCAGGCTCTATCGGGAGGCAGGCTTTGTAAGAATGATAATTTGCTCCCTCGGAGCGGCGGCAGGGGGCTGTGTTTCCATCGTGAAGAGCGAGAGCGTGTATTACGGCCTCTTTTCCGCCCTGCTCGGCATAGGGGCCGCTCTGTTTTCCTCGGCGGCCCTTCAGTTCCTTTCGGATAGGGGGAGCCATAGAGCAAAAAGAACGGCGGGCCTTCTCGTTCTTGCCCTTGGGCTGACTGCGTCCCTCGATTTTTTCGGCCTGCCCTTCAGTCTCGGGGCGGTGCTTGCATTTCTTGCGGCCGTGTATTTCAGCTATGCGGGGGGCGCGCCCCTCGGCGCTCTTGTGGGCTTTGCCTGCGGCCTTGCTGTGGGAAGCGAGTATTGCGCCGCCTTCGGCGGCGCGGGAATAGTCTGCGCTCTGCTTTTGGAGTATAGCTCTCTTCTCGCAGTTTCAGCCGCCGCACTTTTTGCGGGTGTGCTCTCCCTTTTCGGCGGCGGACTTGATGCCCTGGGCGAGGTCATTCCGGAGATCGCCCTCGCCTCTGCCGTGGCGGCGCCTCTTCTGAGCCTTGGAGTGGTGCCAAAAAGGCTTCCCTCTTTTCTTGATATTGACGGGGGAGTGCTCATCGGTGGCGACGCTTCAAGGGTGAACGAGAGATTTCTAAAGCTTTCCGAGGGAATGACCGCCCTCTCGAAAATGCTCCTTGAGGTGGGGGATAGGCTCCGCCTGCCAACGAAGGGAGAGGCGGCGAGAATATGCTCGGCGGCAAGAGCAAAGCATTGCTCGGGCTGTATCCACGAGGGAGAATGCGCAGGCAGAGAGGATCGTACCGTCAGCGCAATGTTCAATAATATGGCCTTTCGCCTTTCAACCAACGGAAGAGTAACGGCGAGGATAGTGCCCGAGAGCGTTGCCCGCCGATGCTTTAATATCGATTCGATCATAGATACCGTAAATTCTCAGGCCCATCGGGCCTCGGGACTTTCGGGTGCCTCGGGCAAGACCGCAACCTTTGCCCAGGATTACAGCGCCGTTGCAGAGCTCCTTCGGGAGGTGGCGGAGGCGGGAGGCAGCGAGAGGGACGAGGAGAGCGAAAAGGAGCTTGAAAGAGAGCTGTTTGCAGAGGGATTTGCCTTTTCAAATGCCTCCGTATACGGCAAGCGCGCGCGAAGAGTGTATATGAGAGGGGTGGACCCCTCCGCAAGCTACGCAGGGGAGAGGGATATCCGCGAGTGCGCCGAGGAGGTCCTTGGGTGCAGGCTTTCCTCCCCCGAGTTTTCAATAGACGGGCCCTGCGTCAGCGCCTCCATGCATTCCGTTCCCGCCTTTCGGCTCATCTCGGGCAGATACGCCGTCGGCAGCTCAAAGGAGAGCGAGAGCGGAGATAGCCTCTGCTCCTTCAGAAATGACGAGGGGTATTATTATACTCTGGTGTCCGATGGAATGGGCTCGGGAAGAGAGGCGGCCATAACAAGCTCCGTCTCCGCGGCCTTTCTTGAAAAGCTGCTCCACGCAGGCTGCCCTATGCGAAGCGCCCTTGAGCTGCTCAATTGCTTTGTCAGAGGGAGCGACGGAGAGTGCTTCACAACGGTGGACCTTATGGAGGCAGACCTGTATACGGGCAGGGCGAGATTTATAAAGAGCGGCGCGGCGCCCTCCTTTGTAATAAGGAGGGGACAGCTGTACAGGCTCCATTCAAAAACCGTGCCCGTAGGCATAATGCGGGCCCTTGATGCGGAGGCGGTGTCCTTTGATCTTGAGCTTGGGGATACGGTCATAATGATGAGCGATGGGGTAACGGGGTCCTATGAGGAGTGCCCGTGGCTCTATGAGCTGCTTGTTTCGGGGCTTTGCCGCGAGGGAGACCCGAAGGCCCTTGCGAAGATCATCGCCGATGAGGCGGTAAAGAACACGGGCGGCGGCGACGATATCACCGTGTGTGTCCTGAAGGTAGAAGCGGCGTAGCGAAATAAAAACAACCTCAAGCACTCTCGGCTTGAGGTTATTTTTATGTTAAAACACATTAATTCTAAAATTTATGTTATAATACTAAAAAAATCCAAAAACTCCCAATGAAACTCCGATTTCAGACACTTTATAGATGAAAGGCAGGTGAGAATGATGAATGCAAGCATCATAGAAAACTATGTTGAAAAAGTATACGGATATGCCATAGGTCATACCTATTCCCGAGAAGAGGCAGACGATTTGTCTCAGGAAATACTTTTTACGGTGGTTCGAGAATTGCCAAAGCTTAAAGACGAAAGCAAATTTGAACCGTGGATGTGGGGTATTGCACGCAACGTTGCTAAAAGCTTCACACGGAATATGGGAAAACAGCGCGCGATGTATTCCTATGACGTGCCTGAAGATATTGTATGCGATGAAGAGGCTGACGATGATACCGAAGCTTTGTACGATTCATTGCGTACAAAAATTGCAATGCTTTCCTCCATATACCGCGATATCATCATTCTCTATTACTATGACAGCCTTTCCGTAAAAAAGATATCCGAAACACTGAATATTCCCGAAGGAACAGTAACGTGGAGACTTTCAGAAGCTCGGAAAAAGCTGAAAAAGGAGTATACCAAAATGACCGAAACCGCTCTTCGACCTATAAAAATGAAACTCGATATATACGGAAACGGCAATTATGACGGCGTGACCATACCTTTTCCCGATAAGTATATCGACGATGCACTTTCTCAAAATATTCTCTATTATTCTTACGAAAAGCCCGCCACCGTTGAAGAATTGGCAAAGCTCTGCGGAGTTCCTGCATACTATATTGAGGATAGAATTGACAATCTTTTGAAGCGTGAAGCCGTAATTGAGGTTTCCAAGGGAAGATATCAAACTGATTTTATTATTTGGTCTGATAAATACGGCACTTTTTGTGAGGAAAACGCGGAAAAAGCATTGCTTCCCATTATGGAAAAGCTGATAGACGCCATTAAAGAAGTGGCAAAAGAAGTAGCAAACATTGATTTTTACAAAGCAGAAAAGAGCGAAGTTGATCTTCTATATCTATACGGAATACTTGCTTTCGACTATCTGAGTAAGCATTACTGCACGCTGCCTTTCACACCGTTTAAGCAAAAATATGACGGATTTAATTGGAATTACATCGCCAGTGTGGAAACGGGAAGGCATCAGAGAATAAAGTTGGGTTCGCAGATGAGCGCAAACCTTGGAAGCCGCGGAAAGTATAGCCATACAACATACTTCGGTATGAACGGTATAGCGTTCAGAAAAATGATGCCCGATACTTATATCAATGCCTGCGAGGACATAATTTACAGCGGCCTTTCCGAGGATAAAAATGCAGTAGCCAATGCTGTTAAAGAAGGATATATTATAAAAAGAGACAACGGTGAATTCTTTGTAACCGTTCCAAGTTTCACAGCAGTTCAAAAACGAGATTTCGACGCAGTTGTTGAAAAGCACCTTGCACACCTTATGCCCGAGTATTCGAAGATCATAGAAGATTTCGTATCAAATTATAAAAAGCTGTTTCCCAAGCATTTGAATGATGACGTTGACCGTATGTGTCAAAGTGTTTTCAAGGGACAGTACGTCACTTTAGTGGCGTATGCACAGAAAAACGGTCTATTCGAAATGCCTTCCGAAAATTGCTATTGTGACGTAATGATAGGAAGATAAAACAGTACCGCCGAAAGTCGCTTTAATATCTACTTTCGGCGGTTGTTCTTTTACCAATCAAGATCAAGATAAAATGGCTGGATTGCGCCGTTTTCATTACTGAATTTGTAAATTTATCTCACGTTTCCCGTCATATCATTATGCGCAAAAATAAAATATTTAAAAACTTGCATAAAAGGGTTGACAAGGGAATATAATGGTGATATAATATACAAGCATCGAAAGCAGGGCAAGCGTTTGATGTGTGTGTCAGTGTGCCGGAATGGCGGAATTGGCAGACGCATCGGACTTAAAATCCGATGGTAGCAATACCGTACCGGTTCGAGCCCGGTTTCCGGCACCATAATATCGCGGGGTAGAGCAGCCTGGTAGCTCGTCGGGCTCATAACCCGGAGGTCGTGAGGTTCAAATCCCACCCCCGCAACCAAAAAATTCCTCGGACTTGTTCCGAGGATATTTTTTTACCTCTTCACTTTTCACTCTTCACTTTTCACTTTTCTCCCTCCACAGAGGAATTTTTTTGGAGGTAATAAGTAATAGTGAATAGTGAAAAGGTGAAATTAGTGAATAAGATCCCATTCTTTAAAGGAGTTAATGTATGAATCAAGTTATCCAATCTAACGAGTACGATGCTTTAATTAAAAAAATTCAACACAAAAGAAAAGTAGTGATCGTATTAACGATTATTGCTGTACTGATAACTATTACTGCTTGCTCACCTATTTACATAGGCTTTCTAAATAAAACCATTATTGATTATAAAGGCATCAATCCCATTTTTGCGGTATTGCTTGTATTGTTGATTTTCTTTTTTGAAATTATTGCTTATGCACTTGTTTCGACTCCTCTGACTACATCAATGGACTTGGAGTGTAATCCTCAAAAGCATTTAACACTTAACGTAGTTCTTAATAAGCAAAAAAATATTGACCATATTTACGCTACTGATTTTATCTATATGGGAAATTTTGAAGCAGCACTAAATTATGCGAACAAAATGATTGCTAGCAATAAGCCCGCGATGATGATTACAGGTCTTTTCAATAAGGCTCGTTGCGAGTTCTTTTTGGGTGATTTTGATTCCTTGAAAGCAACAGTTAAGCAATACGAAAGTGCTTTGAATAATATGAAAAAACTTAATCAAAAGGCAAAAGATGCGTATAATAAAATTCTCAAAACAATGAATTTGCTAGTTGCTATATCCGAAGAAAATAAAGAGGCAATCTCTAACTTTAGTGGTATTGAAGTGTGGAATAATTCAAAGGCAACCCAAGGATATATTAACTATCTTAAAGGAATTGCTGCATATATGGCAGAGGATAAAAAAGAAGCTATCTACCGTTTTATGTCAGTGAAAGAAAATTGCGAAAAAACAGTTTTTGCAGAAAAATCACAACAATATCTTTTAAAAATGAGTGCCGATATCTAAATCGGTGCGACTTGCCAACATTGCGAACCGATTTAGATATCGGTTCGGAAACCCCCGAAACCACAGCGGTTTCGGGGTTTTGTTATGCCATTTTTTAAAGTAAAATAAAAAAGATATCATTTCCCCTAAATGACCTTTGGGGAGGACTTAAACTAAATTCAACAGATATCAAGGGCAGATTTTACGATTAATTTCGTAAAGTCTGCCCTTTTTTGTTTTTATAAATGTTAAATGTTTGTGTCTTGAAGAATAGCTCCTAGCCGGAGAAAAGCAAGTTTATTTTCTCCCTTGCGACCCGTTCATTGCAATACACAAAATTAAACTCACCGCTGATCTGCATATCAGCAACTGTAAAGGTGGCAAGGTCGTCACGGCATCGGGAGATAGGTTCATAGGCAAAGGTAATGGCACCGTTGTTTGCCACAATGTCGCAGATCACGGAAAAATTGCTGACAGAGATACAACGCTTAAAGTTGTCAAGGGAAAAACCTCGGTCTGTAATTGCATTATGCAATAGTGTCCTCGTTCCCGAATACGGCTCTCTGACCACAATGTCCTTTGAAAAAATATCTTCAAGGGTCACGGTCTTATTGGCAAAAGGATGACTTTTTGCACAGACCCCTACAAACGCTTCTTTTTTGTAAAGGTGGTAGCCATATTTGGATTTGTCAAATACACCCTCTATAATAGCAAAATCGATCTCTGCCTTTTCAAGCATATGTAAAAGAGCTTCGGTGTTATCAACGATCAAATCGAGCGTATGGTTTGGCTCTTGCAGAAAGGAACAAATCTCCGGCACGATAACAAATTCGCCAATAGTTTTGGTTGCACCAACGGTCATATGAACGGTATCGGTAGGGATGAACTTTTCACGGATGTCAGCTTCCTCTGCCTTGATGCTATCAAAATAACGCTTTAGCCGCTGGGCGTTCTTTGTTCTTGACAGTGTCCGTC
>JAZQAS010000063.1:0-17406 GCA_045545335.1 Candidatus Avispirillum sp.
CGCCCTCGGCGGTTTTCTTCATTTGTGTTTAAAATGCAGCTTGTGCAGACCATACGGATATAAGCAGGTGAGGCGGTCAGCCGTAGGGGAACACTGTGTGCTCCCGTTTGCAAACATACATTTCAAATAATACAATATGTCAACAAGGAAAAGAAAAAATATATTGTAGGGACAGGCGTCCTCGACTGTCCTAATATCAGCACACAAGCAAAAATAAAAAAAGATGCATAGGCCAAAGGGCGGCTTGCACCAAAGGCCCCCTCCGGGAGGGGGCTCCCGACGAAGGAGGGTGGGGGAGAATTGCGTAACGTAAAGCGAATACAACATTTCAGTTACGCAGGCTCCTACAAGTGCGAATTGCATAAATACCCTTGACATTGACGCGGCGTCAAGTGATACTATATATACGGAGGGTGCGATATGGAAAAATTATATGATATAACCGCTGTATGTAAAGAGCTTGGTACGACTTCAAGGACTCTTCGTCATTGGGAGGAAAAGGGAATCGTCGAAAGCACGAAAAGCCCTTTTTCAAACAGAAGACAGTATTCCGAGGCACAGATAGAAAGCATTAAAAAAGTGATCTTTCTTCGCTCTATCGGGATACCGATAACGGATATTCAAAAGTGGCAGATGTCGGGGGAGGATATAAAGGTGTTTATCGAGGAAAGACGAAGCCGTCTTCTCAGCTTTATAGAAAGAAAGGTGCAGGAATACGAGAGACTTTCGGATGCTTATATGTCACTTTGCGACGGGAACGATATTTTTAAAGTCAAAGAAAGCGGTGTAATACCAAATGCAGAGCAGTTAAGGATAGCCGGAGAATGCACCGTTTCTATCATCTCGGGAGAGCTGGCTGTTTGCCTGTCTTATTTTTCCCAAAAGATGAAGGACTATATGCCCCTTGAGGTTTTCAGAAAAGTAAGAGAGGATACCATGAAGCCTTTGGGTGAGTTTTCGGGGAACTATACCTTGGAAGCGGACAGAAAAAACGCAAACGTTGTTTTCGCTCGCCTTAATTATGAAAAGCTGGGACTTTATATAAAATACGTTTTCTCCGGAAATGTGCTTCACGGTTTGTGGTTTAATTATTACGGAGACAGTCAAACGCAACTGCAGGAGGAATTATGAAAAAGATAGTGCTTACGTGGGGGCTGTGGCCTGACACAGTAGTGTTCACCGTAGTAGTTACCGTCATCGCAATGATCATCGCCCAGATAATAATATCCCGTCAAAAATACGTGTGCCCGAAATGCGGCGCTGTTATAAGTCCCAAATGGTATCATCTTTCCGCATCCTTGCATAGTGGCAGCGACAGAATAGTAAAGTGCCCCCATTGCGGACGTAAGGGCTTTTGCAGAAAGGCCGATTGATATGAAAGTATATTATATTGTAACAATAGGTGCAAATATAATATCCCTGCTTATCTTTCGGCAGCATATCCGTCTGAATATGGTAAGCGCAGTACCTGCAGTTGTGATCTTTCTTCTTGCTTTGTGGTCCTTTTTCTATAACGAACAAAAGAGCAAAAAAGTGAGGGGAGATACGTCGTATACCGTTTCGGGGGAGAGGTTTTCCGAAGAAGAGCAGAAAGCCTTGTTTTCCTGCTTCTCAAAAAGCTTTCGGATCATGATACCTCTATGCATTCCTTTTGTGTTTTTCTTTCCTGATTTTGTAAAGGTATGTTCTGTAGGTTTGTATTTTTTCGGAATAATTTTCGGTAGAATAATGTTTAATAAAAAATATTCTGCGACAGTGCGTACCCGTATCGAAAAAGAGAAAAATGAGTTGGAATCCCAAATAAAGAAAGAAGAAAACGGAAGGTTTTAGTGGGACGAGAAACTCTATTGTAGGGACAGGCGTCCTCGACTGTCCTAATATCAGCACACAAGCAAAAATAAAAAATGATGCATAGGCCAAATGAAGAATGAATATTGAATAATGAATAATTGATGTTGAAAACCGCCCTCGGCGGTTTTCTTCATTTGTGTTTAAAATGCAGCTTGTGCAGACCATACGGATATAAGCAGGTGAGGCGGTCATCCGTAGGGGGCACTGTGTGCTCCCGTTTGCAAACGAACGGTATAATCAATATGATATGTCAACAAGAAAATCAACAAATTATTTGTAGGGGAGCCGCTTGCCGCTCCCGCCTACAGACGTAATGTTTCGCTGTAAATATCGTCTCGAGAACGGGTCGTCGAGGACGTCGACCCCTACAACGATGAATTGTGAAATCGTTCGATTATTTAACAAATATAATGACCAAAAGAAGGGTGAATTGCATTTCACCTTTCTTTTTTTGCAGGTCATAGAAGATGGGTTGATTTATCTTTGTTCCGTTGATATACTTTGGTCAAGGGGGGATAAAAATGAAGGTTCAATACATTGCTCATAATAAACTTGAGTGTATGATACAGGAGAATATAGAAAGAACTCAAATGCAAAATACCTATGTCCATCACGCTGTATCAAAGATGGTGCCATATATTATTTACTTTATGACGATAATAATAACTGCCTATTCAACGGCTGTTTTGTTCAAAGAAAAAGATATTAAAGAAATTGCTCTGATGATATTATGGTGTTTTTTTACCTATGTGTTATTAACAGTTGTACACGAATGCACGCACATTGTCGCAGTAGGAATTGTAGGCAAAAAAGGTGGTGAAGTTTATTTGACAGTTAGTCAAAGAGGAATATCTGTTCTCTATAACGGATGTTTAACAAAGAAAAAACACGTTTTTTATGTGATATCCCCCTATGTTTTAGTAAACATTTTAATGGTCGGAATGTTTTTGGCAGGAGGAGATATATATAAAATTTTATGGGTATTAATGTCAAACTTGTGTGTGTCGGTGTCAGATATAATGTCTTGCATATATTTGGTTATGAAAATACCTAAAAAGTCATTTCTGTACGGTAATTATTACAGCTTAAAAGAAGAGGTGATTGTGTGAAAATCGAAATAATACAAAACGAAAATATCACCGAAACGGAAATTACCATAAAGGCAAAGGTTTTGGACGAGGAGCTGGCCGAGATCATCGCCTGTCTTTCGCTTATAGGGAATACCGTTGCGGGGACCCGTGACGGAGTGGTGAGCTTTATTCCCCTGCGCGAGATACTTTACTTTGAATCGGTAGACAATAAGACGTTTTTCTATACAAAAGATGAGGTGTACGAGACAAAGGCAAGGCTTTACGAGCTTTCAGAAAAGCTTTCCGACACGTCCTTTGTCAGAATTTCAAAATCAACCATTGCCAACCTAAAAAAACTGAAAAGCATTAAAAGAGCAAAAGGCTCCCGACTTGAGGCAGACCTTATAAACGGAGAAAAGCTCGTGGTTTCAAGACAGTACGTAAACGATATAAAAAACAAATTGGGGGTATAGATATGAAAAAGAAATTTAAAAATATGCTGATAAGTCTTGCAGGGGGACTTGCTGTAATAAACCTATTTTATATCTTTTATGCTTTGGTTCAAAAAGAAGCTCTGGAAATTAATTTTCTTTATGCTATGGATCTTGTAGTCACCGTTTCTTCTGTAATTGCAGGACTGCTATTGAAGCAAGGTGTCGCCCCCTTGGAAAAATGGATACGCAGAGGCGTGATAATGCTTTCGGTGTGTATCATAACACCTTTGTCATTTCTTCTTTGCGGATGTCTTGAACGGTCCTGCGGACATACGGATTATAGCCTTATATTCAAAATATTCTTTACCTGCACTCCCGCTGTGATATGCTATTCTGTTTTAGCGTTTTTGATCGGAGATATGCTTGAAAAAAAGCATCTTGAAAAAATAAACAAAAAACTTTCCGAGAATATAGGAGAGGAATAAAAAGCAAGAGGCGGTCAGCCGTAGGGGAGCACTGTGTGCTCCCGTTTGCAAACATACATTTCAAATAATACAATATGTCAACAAGGGAAAGAAAAAATATATTGTAGGGACAGGCGTCCTCGACTGTCCGCAAATCGAAACGATATTAACCGTGAGGCGTTACGTATGTAGGCGGGAGGGCGGTTTAACTTAGGTCCTCGCTAAAGCGAGGACAGAGCGGACAAGTAAACTTTGAATTCAGATTAACTTCACGTCCGCGGACAGTCGGGGACGCCTGTCTCTACAACTACGTGTATCGTCGAACTTTCGTCTGTGCATCAAATTACGGTTTGTATCGTGTGCAGATGTGCGGGAGCAGCAAGCGGCTCCCCTACAATCAGACCGCTCAATCACCGTACAAATTTGAGTATCTTAAGATATAAATGATAAATGAAAAATCATAATGAAGAAAACCGATTCCAACGAATCGGTTTTCAACAACAATTATTCATTTTTCATTTTTCATTATTCATTCTTCATTCCAACAAAAAAACCTCTGCAAAAGCAGAGGTTTTTTGTTGGCTTATTAGTACATTCCGCCCATGCCGCCCATACCGCCGGCAGGAGCTGCGGGTTCGGGCTCGGGCTGGTTAACAACGAGAGCCTCGGTTGTAAGAACGGTTGCTGCAACGCTTGCAGCGTTCTGAAGAGCAGAACGTGTAACCTTTGCAGGGTCAACGATACCTGCCTCGATCATATCGCAGTAGACCTCGTTGTATGCATCAAAGCCGTAGCCGATCTTGTCAGCCGCCTTGATATTGTTAACTACAACGCTGCCCTCAAAGCCTGCGTTCTCAGCGATCTGACGAACGGGAGCCTCAAGTGCGCGGAGAACGATCTGAACACCTGTCTTCTCGTCGCCCTCAACTGTGTTGAGAAGCTTTGCAGTATCAGCGATAACGTTGATATATGCTGTGCCGCCGCCTGCAACGATACCCTCTTCTACGGCCGCGCGTGTTGCGTTGAGAGCGTCCTCGATGCGGAGCTTCTTTTCCTTCATTTCAGTTTCGGTAGCAGCGCCGACCTTGATAACTGCAACGCCGCCTGCCAGCTTTGCAAGACGCTCCTGGAGCTTCTCGCGGTCGAAATCGGAGGTTGTGGTCTCGATAGAAGCCTTGATCTGACCTACGCGGTTCTTGATAGCCTCGGGATAGCCTGCGCCGTCAACGATGATGGTGTTGTCCTTGTTGACCTTTACCTGTCTTGCGTGGCCGAGCTGATCGAGAGTAACGTCCTTAAGCTCGTAGCCGAGCTCGCTTGAGATCACCTCGCCGCCTGTAAGGATGGCGATGTCGCGGAGCATTTCCTTTCTTCTGTCGCCAAAGCCGGGAGCCTTAACTGCAACGCAGGTGAAGGTGCCGCGAAGCTTGTTGAGAACGAGAGTTGTGAGAGCCTCACCCTCAACGTCCTCAGCGATGATGAGAAGCTTACGTCCGGACTGAACGAGCTGCTCAAGGATGGGGAGGATCTCCTGAATATTGGAGATCTTCTTATCTGTGATAAGGATGAGAGCGTCGTCAATAACGGCCTCCATCTTTTCTGTGTCTGTTGCCATGTAGGGGGAGAGGTATCCGCGGTCAAACTGCATACCCTCAACTACCTCGCAGTAGGTCTCAGCGCTCTTGGACTCCTCAACTGTGATAACGCCGTCAGCGGAAACTCTTTCCATAGCGTCAGCGATAAGTGTACCGATGACCTCGTCGCCTGCAGAGATAGTACCAACGCGGGCGATATCGCCTGTGCCGTTAACCTTCTTGGAGTTCTTGATAAGGGAGTCAACAGCGCGGTCAACTGCCTTCTGGATACCCTTGCGGATAATGATGGGGTTTGCGCCTGCGGCAACGTTCTTCATACCCTCTGTAATGAGAGCCTGAGCGAGAAGGGTAGCGGTGGTAGTACCGTCGCCTGCCGCGTCGTTAGTCTTTGTAGCAACCTCGCGAACGAGCTGTGCGCCCATATTCTCAGCCGCGTTCTCAAGCTCGATCTCCTTTGCGATGGTAACGCCGTCGTTTGTGATGAGGGGAGCGCCGAACTTCTTATCGAGAACAACGTTGCGACCCTTGGGGCCCATTGTGATCTTAACTGTGTTTGCAAGCTTATCAACGCCTGCGAGAAGAGTGTTTCTGGCTTCAACGCCGTAAATGATATCCTTAGCCATTTTCTGAACCTTCTTTCTTAATTACTCATGATTGCGAGAATATCGTTCTGACGGACAACGGTGTATTCTGTGCCGTCGAACTTAACTCTGGAGCCTGTGAAGTTAGCTGTGATCACCTTGTCGCCAACCTTAACAAGCATTTCTACCTTATTACCGTCAGCATCGTAGCCGCCGGGGCCAACAGCGATAACCTCAGAGATCTGGGGCTTTTCCTGCGCCGCGCCGGGGAGAACGATACCGGATTTTGTTGTTTCTTCTGCTTCAACCGCTTTGAGAACTACGCGGTCAGCAAGGGGTCTGAGAGTCATGATGTACCTCCTGTATATTGGTGCTTTTGCACATTTTTAACGTATTTGTCGTTAGCACTCGAAATGCTCAAGTGCTAAAGCATGACTATATTGTAGTCACATAAGGAGTAAAAGTCAACCCCTATTTCCACACTTTAACATTTAATTCATAACTTATTTTTCTGCATTCTCCGAGTGCGAGTGCTAAAGAGAGGAACAACTGCTTCGAGAGAAGAAAAAAGATTTGAAGCGTAAACGAAATACCAAGGATATGCTTTGTTGTAGGGACAGGCGTCCTCGACTGTCCTAACTACAACACCCCTCGCGGTAATTATCGTTTCGGTTCACGGACAGTCGAGGACGCCTGTCCCTACAACATATCCGTTCATTACTCCGACAAAATATAGGTATTCTAAATTGTCTGCTATCGTGCAGATATGAGGACGTGCAATGCACGCCCCTACATTAATGTAACTGCATATCCCCCAGTCAAACCAAAATTTGAAGGGGAGATGCACCAATGTAGGGGAGGATATTATCCTCCCGATTGCAAACGTAGTTTAATTTTGACGCTTACGTCAGCAAATGAAACGAATGAATCAATTGTAGGGGTCGACGTCCTCGACGACCCGATGAACTTTTTCGCTCATTCACATACAAAATTTCGTTTTGGTTCGCGTGCAGGAGAGGAAGGAAAAACGATACTCAATCGTTTTTCCTTCCTCCTCCCCGAAAAACTTCAAAAAGAGAATGTAATCAAATATCTCTTGCTTCAATATAATTCTGTATATCCTTCTTTGGAGCTTATATGGAATTAATAAACACGTATCTTTCGGGTATCATAATGCCTGCTCTTTTGATGGCGTGCGGGCTGTATCTTGGGGCGAGGCTCAGGTTTTTCTGGGTGCTTCATCCTATAAGAACCCTCGGGGATATCCGCGCCTCGGCAAAGGGCGGCGGTGTTTCCCCCTTTCGCGCTTTGAGTCAGGCTCTTGCGGGAACTCTCGGCGTCGGAAATATGACGGGAGTTGCAACGGCTATCTGCGCAGGCGGGGCGGGGGCTATATTCTGGATGTGGGTATCTGCCCTCGTTGCAATGAGCGTGAAATATTTTGAGGTGACCCTTGCGGTCAGGTGCCGCCGTCGGGATGGCGGGGGCTACTACGGCGGAGCCATGTATTATATAAAGGATATTTTTTCGGGCCGCTTTCCCCGCCTTGCTCCTTTGCTTGGAGCTGCCTTTGCCGTTCTTTGCATCGTCAATTCTCTCCTCACGGGAAATATCGTGCAGATGAACTCCGCCGCCGCGGCTCTGCCCGGTGTGTCGCCCATAGCCATCGGAGTGGCAACGGCCCTCCTTTCACTTCCCGTTGCCCTCGGAAAGGGGAAGACTGCTTCGGCGGTATGCTCCTATCTCATTCCCGTTCTTTCGGGGGTGTATATCGCGGCCTCCCTCGCCGTCATCCTCCCCGAGGCCCATCGCCTGCCCGCCGTTCTCTCGGAGATCGTTTCGGGCGCCTTTTCTCTCAGGGCCGCAGGCGGGGGAAGCGCGGGCTATCTCGTTCTTCGGGCTATCCGATTCGGAACGACGCGTGGCATCTTCTCAAATGAGGCGGGCAGCGGCACTTCTCCGACGGCCCACGCCTCCGCCAACGTAAAAAGCCCCCATTGCCAAGGGTGCCTCGGCATTTTCGAGGTCTTTGCCGATACGATAGTGCTCTGCAGCCTCACCGCCTTCGTTATCCTGCTTTCGGACGGAACGGCAAGGGGATACAGGGGAATGGGGCTAACTCTCTATGCTTTTTCCTCTCAGGCGGGGAGCGCCCTTGGCCTTGTCATCGCCATATCGGGGGTGCTTTTTGCCTATGCAACGGTCATTTGCCAGACTCAGTACGGCGCCGTTGCCCTCAGGAGCCTGACTAAAAGGCGGGGGGCATACGCTTTCTACGTTATTCTCAGCCTCCTTGCAACGGTTTTTGGAACGGTTGTCAGCGAGGGGGCGATGTGGCAGGCGGCAGACCTTGTCATCTCTCTTATGACTGCAATTAACGTTACGTGCCTTGCCTTTGCGGCGAGGAAAAAAGAATAAAAGAAGAAGGGGCTGTCGCAAATGCGACAGCCTTTTCAGCAGTAAAATTACGGTTTGGCGAGCAGTTAGACCAATGTAGGGGAGGATATTATCCTCCAGATTACAACCGCAGTTTAATTTTGACGCTTACGTCAGCAAATGAAACGAATGAATCAATTGTAGGGACAGGCGTCCTCGACGGGAACCCCCAAAAGCTCACGAGTTCCCTTTCGGGGAACCCCTACGACTGTCCGTTGAAGACGTATAGTCTCCCTGTAAATATCGTTTCTGTTTGCGGACAGTCGAGGACGCCTGTCTCTACAATATATCCGTTCATTACTCCGACAAAATATAGGTATTCTAAACTGTCTGCTATCGTGCAGATATGAGGACGTGCAATGCACGCCCCTACATTAATGTAACTGCATATCTTCCCGTCAAATCAAAATTTGAAGAATAAAGGCTGTCACTAAATGCGACAGCCTTTTCAGCAGTAAAATTACGGTTTAGCGGGGACATGAACCGATGTAGGGGCGAGCATCGCTCGTCCGAGATCAGCACACGAATGAAATAGAATTTGATGCAAAAATGAACACAAAAGATACACGTTGTTGTAGGGACAGGCGGCCCCGACTGTCCCTTGGAGACGTATAGTCTCCCTGCAAATATCGTTTCGTTAAAAGGACAGTCGGGGACGCCTGTCCCTACATTTCGTATATGCTTTTTTCCGTTTGTGTATCAAATTTCGTTTTGGTTCGTGCGCTGTTGTGCGGGAGGATGATATCCTCCCCTACAAATACCAATTCTCACCCCCCTCAAACCAAAATTTGAAGAATAAAGGCTGTCGCAAAATGCGACAGCCCCTCTTTTTTCTTTTCTATTTTCTCGGTCTTCTTATTTTTTTCGGGGAGGGAGTATCCGCTTTATCCGAAGCCTTAGTTGTTTCGAGGGTCCTTATCTTATCGCGAAGGAATGCCGCCTCTTCAAACCGCAGCTCGGCTGCCGCCGCCTTCATCTCGCGGCGCAGGCGCGCGATCTCCTCCTCGCGGCTCTCGCTCTTTGCCTTGCCTCGGCCCTTCTTATCGGCGGTGCCTATCTGGATGAGCTCGCCTACCTCTTTCTTTATGGTTCTCGGCGTGATGCCGTGCTCTACGTTATAGCGGTGCTGTATCTCGCGGCGGCGGTTGGTCTCGCTTATTGCCGCCTTCATTGACCCCGTTTGAGTATCGGCATACATTATTACCTTACCGCCCACGTTTCTCGCGGCGCGGCCAACGGTCTGAATAAGGGATGACTCGCTTCTGAGAAAGCCCTCCTTATCTGCATCGAGGATGGCGACCAGCGTTACCTCGGGAAGGTCTATGCCCTCACGGAGCAGGTTTATTCCCACAAGGACGTCGTACACTCCCAGGCGCAGGTCGCGAAGCAGCTCGCTTCTCTCCATGGTCTCCACGGAATGATGGATATATTTGACCCTTACGCCCTGACGGTCGAGATACTCGGTCAGGTCCTCTGCCATCTTCTTCGTCAAGGTGGTGACAAGGACGCGCTCGCCCTTCTCTACCCTTATCCTTATCTCGCCGAGGACGTCGTCCACCTGAGTTTCAACGGGGCGCACCTCTATCTCGGGGTCAAGCAGGCCCGTTGGGCGGATTATCTGCTCAACTATCTGAGAGGAGCGCTCCTTTTCATAATCTCCCGGCGTTGCGGAAACGGCAACCACCTGATTTATCTTTCCCTCAAACTCCTCAAAATTAAGGGGGCGGTTATCATACGCCGAGGGGAGGCGGAAGCCGTAGTCTATAAGATTTTTCTTTCTCGCTCTGTCTCCGCCGAACATTCCTCTGACCTGAGGGAGAGTTACGTGAGACTCGTCCACAAAGAGGAGAAAATCCTTTGGAAAATAATCAAGGAGGGTATACGGAGTTGAGCCCGGCGCGCGGCCTGCGAAAACTCTCGAATAGTTTTCAATGCCCGAGCAAAAGCCCACCTCGCGGAGCATCTCCATATCATACCGCGTGCGCTCTGCAATTCTCTGAGCCTCGATGAGCTTGCCCTGACTTTCAAAATAGGCTATTCTTTCTTCGAGCTCTCTCTCTATCTCCTCAAAGGCCTTTTCCTTATGCTCATCGGAAAGAACGTAATGGTTTGCGGGATAGACGGGGGCATAGCTGACGTTTTGTATCACGGTTCCCTTCAGCGCATCAATAACGGATACGCGGTCTATCTCATCGCCGAAGAACTCAACGCGAATACCCTTTGAGTTTTCATTTGAGGGGAACACCTCAAGGGTATCGCCCTTCATACGGAAGGTGCCGCGCTGAAAGCTCATATCGTTTCTGTTATAGCTGACGGAGATAAGCTTTCTTGCAAGCTCATCGCGGTCCATCTGCATACCCGGTCTCAGGGCCGTTACCTGAGAGGAATACTCCTCGGGAGGGCCAAGGGAGAATATGCAGGAAACGCTTGCGACGATGATAACGTCCCGCCTCTCAAAGAGAGCGCTTGTCGCGCTATGGCGAAGCTTATCTATCTCATCGTTGATCGACGAGTCCTTTTCGATATACATATCCTTTCCGGGGACGTAGGCCTCGGGCTGATAATAATCGTAATAGGAGACAAAATATTCAACTGCATTTTCGGGAAAGAAGTTACGGAATTCCGTGCAAAGCTGAGCCGCAAGGGTCTTATTATGGGCAAGGACCAGGGTGGGCTTATTGACGTTTGCAATGATATTTGCCATTGTGAAGGTCTTTCCGCTTCCCGTGACGCCCATAAGGGTCTGAAAGCGCTCTCCCGCCTCAACTCCTGCCGATAATCTGTCAATTGCCGCGGGCTGATCGCCCGTTGGCTCATACTCGCTATGAAGAATGAATTTATCCATTTTCTCCCTCCCTTCAGGGGCTTTGGATTTTAGTCGCTTGTAAAATCACGTTATCTTTTTGGGAATTTTATGCGTTTGCATAAATTAAAACCGTTTTTTTCTTTATACGTTATTTTACCACACTTTTATACGTATTGCAACGGCGTGAATACAGTTTGAAACTTTTTTAAAAATATTTTCAAACCGTTTCTTCGATTTCGACACTACATATATGAAATCAAAATAGGAGTGCGAAATAAATATGATCAAAAACACATTCAAAAAGATAGCCTTTATGTTTCGGTATTCTTGGATGATAGGTCCTGCAAATCTTTTATGCGCCTTCTTTGAGATAGTACTTGAAACAGCTGAACCGTTCATTCTGCTCTTGCTCCCTAAATACATAATTGATGCACTTATTTATGGGGAATCATGGAGCAAAGTCTTATTTTATACGCTTCTTTATATTGGAGTGTTCGCATTGAGCAAAATAGTACGTCTGGTATACAATGCTGCTTCCGCACACATCATTAACGGATGTGATATAAAAAACGGTATGTACTATAGATCTGATTTTCTAAATATGGATTATGAAAATCTCGAAAACGATGAGCTGAGAAATATCAATCAAAGAGTGGCAGGTACCGTTCGCGCAAATACATTCGTTTACGAGGTGTTTGTACCGACTGTAACCAATATCCTTAAATTTATAGGTTACACATATATTATCGCCACATTGCATCCCTTGTTGATACTCTTCCTTATTGGCCTTGTTTTGATGAATTCTCTGATAGCTAAAAAAACCGAGAAAATAAATTATGAGTTTGAGCCTGTAACTGCAAGATTCCAAAGAAAACAATCATATCTGTTCGGAACAATGATAGGCTTTGACTGGGCAAAAGAGGTCAGGATCAATAAAGCTGATACATGGCTTCACGAAAAGCATAGGAGCGTAACTGAAGAATATATGAAAGAGAATATAAAGCTCCAGAAAAAACATCTGCCGTTTAATATTCTGTCTACTGTCATTTCGTTTTCTGAAACTTTTGTGACCTACGTTTACTGCGCTCTTATGGCAATTACGGGAAGTATCACTATAGGTTCATTCAGCGTTTACGTAGGTGCCATTGCTAATTTTTCTTCATCGCTCAATGCTGTAGTACAGTCCTTTATTCATAATTCCTACGTTATGAAACGAATCGATGAATATCACGACTACCGCAAGCGTATTAAGCCAGTTCACGAAAGCACCGATCCCGAAAAGAGCCCTGCCCTTGATAGCGCTCCTACTATCGAATTTGTCAACGTCTCTTTCAGATACCCGGGTACAGACTTTGATGTGCTGAAAAATGTATCCCTTAAGATCGAAGGCGGCAAAAGGTTAGCTATAGTAGGATACAACGGAGCAGGAAAAACTACTCTCATAAAGCTTTTGTGCCGTCTCTACGAGCCCACGGAAGGAGAGATACTATATAACGGGATCAATATCAGAGATATACGGTATAAGGATTATATGGATATCCTTTCCGTTGTTTTGCAGGACTTCAAGCTCTTTGCTTTCCCCGTTTGGGAAAACATTATTCTGAACGGCAAGATGGATGAAAACCGCTTGGAATACTGCATTGATAGCTGCGGTCTCAAAGGTAAGATCGAATCATTACCCAAAGGCACAGACACCTCAATAGGCCGTGAGTTTGATGAAAACGGCATAGAGTTTTCCGGCGGTGAGGGACAAAAGCTGGCGTCTGCAAGAGCACTTTATAAAAACGGCAAGATCTCAATAATGGACGAGCCTACGTCCGCTCTCGACCCTATTGCGGAATACGAGCTCTATAAACGATTTGACCAAATAATTATGAACAACACAGCCCTTTACGTTTCTCACAGGCTTGCATCTGCAAAGTTTTGCGATAAAGTCGCAGTTTTTGCAGACGGCAGGATAATAGAAGAAGGAACACACGACCAGCTTATGACCAAAAACGGCGTATACAGCGAAATGTTCAACAAGCAGGCAGAATACTACAGAGAGGAGGCGGGCAAATGAAAAAATATTTTTCCGACCTTATGCGAGAAATAAGTAACTGTATTTTTATTCTCAAGCTTTCTTGGAAGATGAATAAAACGTTTTTCTTTATAAAGATTCCCCTTCTCATTATGGGAGTCATTTCCTCATTCTTCCCCTTGATATTTCTTCGTTTGATACTCAATGAAATACAGGAAGGTCAGGATATAAAGAAAGTGCTTCTTTATGCTGGAGGCTATGCAGGAGCGCTCCTTTGCATCAATCTTGCAAACAATCTTTTAGGTATGATCCTTGACAGACAAACTAAAAAGACAGTATACAGAACGCAAGAGTTTCTCGGAAAGACCGTAATGCAGCTTTCATATTCCGATCTGGAACAGCCGCGAATGAAGGATTTTATAGAAAAAGCTCAAAGCAGTAATCTATTCTTTGAGATCATAAACAACTTATTTTCCTTTATATCGTCAACAGTGACCCTTATTGGCATGGCGACTGTTGTCATTACCTTGCAGCCTGTAATTTTGGTTATGATAGTAATTGTGGTTCTTCTTCGCCTTCTCACCGAAAAGAGAAACCGTAAGACATACGAAAAATACCGCAATATTTTCACACCGATAATGAGAAAAGTAGGATATCTGAACAGACTTATGCGTACTATAGAATTCGGTAAAGAAGTGCGTATAAATAATCTACAGAAATATATTCTCGACAAGACTATGGATGTTGCGGACAATGAGTATTTGTATGAGAATAAAGGTCAGGTAAAAGAGCTTGCTAAAACCAATTCTATGGTAGATATAGCAGTTATTCTCCAAGAATGTGTAGTTTACCTGATCCTTGCGTACAAAGTATTCTTTACCGGAATGCCCATCGGTGATTTTTCGATGTACATGACCGGTATAAACAGTTTTACGGGATGCTTGCAGGGGATTATTTCCGCATTTTCGAACCTCAGAAAAAACGGTGAGTTTTCCGAGGATCTCAGATACTGTGTTGAAACAGCAAATAAATCACAAAAAAACAAAACGGGCAGTATCTCTGCAAAGGAGATCAATGCCGTTGAGCTTGAATTCAGAAACGTATCCTTCAAATATCCAAATACGGACAGAATGATACTGAAAAACGTTTCTCTCAAATTGAAACAGGGTGAAACGCTTTCTCTCGTTGGCGTGAACGGTGCGGGAAAGACCACTTTCGTTAAGCTGATCTGTCGCCTATACGAGCCCACGGAAGGAGAAATACTAATAAACGGCATTTCTATAAACACAATTCCTTATGAGGAATATTGTGAGCTTCTCGGGGTTGTTTTTCAGGACTTTAAGATATTTGCCTTTACCGTGGCGGAAAACGTTGCTCTCAGCACAAACTATGATATTGATGACGTTGAACGTTGCATGGAAGAAAGTGATATCATGAAAAAGATCGACAGCCTGACTATGGGAGCTGAAACCTTCCTTTCAAAGGAGTTCAATGAAAACGGCATCGAACTTTCCGGCGGAGAAAGCCAGAAGCTTGCAATTGCCAGAACACTTTATAAGGATCCTCCGCTTATTATCCTTGACGAACCCACCAGTGCACTTGATCCTATTGCAGAATATGATATATACCAAAGATTCAGCAATCTTGTGCGTGGACGTACTGCCGTATATATATCACATAGACTTTCGTCCACAAGATTTACGGATAATATCGCCGTATTTGAAAACGGCGAGCTTTGTGAATACGGCAACCACAGAGAACTCTTGAAAATTGAGGGCGGGATATATGAAAAAATGTTTAAAATGCAAGCGAAATACTATATAAGCTGATGTTGAAGGGTTTTAAAGAATGTGATATAATACAATCGTAAACCTATCCAACATTCTTAACACTAAACTAATATATACTTTAATTAGAGGAACGTAGTTTTATGAATTTTGGAAACCGTAATCAAATTTTATCATTAGATAAAACAATAAGCAAATCTTCTGAATACACCTGTGAAAATGTCTCTGTAGATTATTGCGAAGAAAAGTATTCTATCTCTGAAAATACTTTTTTCACAAAAGCTTATGATAGCTATTTGATAGTTAACACTTCAACTTGCGAATGCATTTTTACAGACAAATTGCAGTCTGAAATATTTGAATTGATCACAAAAGCAACTGAATATTTTGATATGATCGATATAATTGCCGATAAGTTGTCTTTAAGAGATAAAAAGTTATATTTGTCAGCTTTTGTTGATAAATTCATCGAAAAACTCCTTAACAAGGGAATAATAATACCAAGCACAAATCAGAAATAAATTTTATGAAAGAACCTGCTCTGCATAATAAAAAATGTTAGATATATAAAAGGTTACTAATCTTATATCGAAGAAAAGGAGGGTATAAATGGAACACAATTCTTCTGCAAAAGAAAGCCTTCTCAAGGAACTCTCTGACAGCTATATGGAAAAGATATTCTATTTCTGTCTCAGAAAAACGGGCGACAGCTATGAAGCCGAGGATCTTTCATCCGAGATCATTCTCTGCATACTTTCAGAGCTTCAAAAAGGAGTCATTCCCCAAAACTTTCCTGCCTGGGTATGGCAGATCGCACGCAACCGTTATGCGCGCTGGTCAGATATGAAGACTAAAAACAGTACCTCCATCGCTCCCGACGATATAGGAAACTTTGAGCTGGAGTCCGATATCACTTCGCCGGACTCCACTCTGATTCACAACGAAGAAATGAACTCACTCAGACGGGAGCTGGCTTTTGTTTCTGCAGATTACAGAAATATCCTCGTTGCTCACTACATAGAAGATAAAAGCGTTAAGGATATTGCACGAGCCTTTGATATCCCGGAGGGCACGGTAAAATACAAGCTTTACCGCGCCAGAAACTTATTGAAAGAAGGTATGGATATGGCAAGAGAATTTGGACCTCTTAGCTACAGGCCTGAAAATATTGAAATACACACAAACGGTCTTTTCGGAAGATTAGGCGAGCCGGAGATTTACTTTTACAGACTTCTTCCAAAAAATATTATGCTTTCGGCTTACCGTTGCCCGCAAACGGCAGAGGAGCTGGCTATGGAAGTCGGCGTTGCTCTTCCCTATATTGAAGAAGAAATTGGAGCTTTGCTTGACGCCGATCTTTTGAGAAAAGACGGCAAAAAATATGAGACCAATTTTGCGATTATAAGTGCTCAGGCATTGAACACCATCATCGCCCACCAAAAAGGTCTTATTCACGAGTTTTTCAAAGCCCTTATTTCTTATATGGATTACACCTTAAATTGCCTCTGCGAAAACGGGATAAAATGGCACGGAGGTTATCAGGATTTTGAAGATATGAAATGGGCTTTGCTCATGTTATGCTGCGATGAGATAACAGACGAGGCACTCAAACGTCATATCCCCTCACATTCCGATGAAGAACTATCAAAGATAGATCCCGCCTGGGGATATACCAAACGAAAAAACGGCGGGGCCTGGGACGTGGTCGGCTTGGAAACTAAGGGAATAAAAAGAAAAGCACCCGAGGTAGGCCTCCACGGATGCTATTCTCCTGCTGATGCAAGTAAGGCCACTCTCACACCGCTGACATTTCGTCAGTACAGATTTGAGATAGGCGATATTTGCAAAAAGACACCTTCTTTTTTGAAGTATGAGGAGGGCGAAGCCCTTGAGACCGCAGCTCGCGGAAACTGCCGCTCTGTCAATGAGAGAATACTCAAAAATCTTGCGGAACACGGATACCTGAAAGAAGAAAACGGCGAATACAAGCCCACTTTTTTGGTGCTTTTTAAGGATAATATCGAAAACGCCCTTTCACCTTCACAAAAAGAAAAACAACTTTGCTTGAAAAACGAGGTCGTAGAAATCGCCTGGCGCCACTATGAATTTACAAGAGAAACGGTACTAGGAGAGGTACCTGAGCATTTTAAGGATAATACCTATCAGATAGATCACGCATGCGGTAACGTATTTCTCTTTCGAGGAGCTCTCATTAAAGAGGCTGTTGATCGCGGATACATCAGTCTTTGCGATGAACATGACGACCGACCTCTTGGAGCATATCTTATAATATAAAACGAAAACCGCCATCGGCGGTTTTCTTCCTTTTCTTCTCTCTTCTCTGAAACGGCGCGGCACACTC
>JAZQAS010000064.1:0-10765 GCA_045545335.1 Candidatus Avispirillum sp.
GTGGGGAAGAACACAAAGGCAATAAAGACATACATAGCAGATCAGCTTAAAAGGGATCAGGAAAGCGATCAGTTAAGTATGTTCGACCCACGGGACCCATTTATGGGTAGTAAGTAACAATTGCACGGCTGGCAGGCCAATTACTAAACGCACTTGTGCGTCGCCAGTAGTGTTTAGGGCTATGCCCGAAAATGAAATACTCCCCGTTTTACGGGGGGATATTTATTTAGAGTATGGTTTCCATTCCGATCTTTTGAGCCTTCATTCCGAGTGCCTCGTAAAAGCCTATGGCGCCTTCGTTCAGCGCCCAGACGTTCAAGGTCACGTTGTAGCAGCCGCTTTCCCTCGCAAAGCTGAGAGCGTGGAGATAAAGCTCCTTGCCTACGTGCTGTCCGCGGCACCCTTCATCAACGCAAAGGTCGTCGATATAAAGAGTTTTTATGTCTGTCAGAATATTGTCGCCAACGGCTCTTTTAAAAATGCAAAAGCAGTAGCCGAGAATGCTTCCGCTTTCATCGCAAGCAACGAAAACGGGACGCTCAGGATCGCAAAGAAGAGCGCAGAGCTCGGGCTCGGTATATTTGACAGCCCCCGAGCGAAAGAGATCGGGGCGCCCCCGATGATGCACCTCAAGCACCTGAGAGAGCAGACGGAGAAGGGATGGAATATCGCCGTTAGTTGCAGGTCTTATATTCAATTTCACACCTTCTTCAGAGCTTCGACCAGCACGCAGTAGCGCTTGAACTTTTCTTTATAAAACTCTCGCTTAGCAGGCTCGGAGAGATCAAGCTTTTCGCGCTTGACCATGGAAGCGCGGCAGGCGTTGTAGTCGGAGAACATACCGCAGCCAACGGCCGCAGTCATAGCCGCGCCGACGCAGCAGGTCTCGGGCTCCTTCATTCTCCAGATATCGCAGCCCGTAACGTAGCCCACTATCTCAGACCAGAGATCGCTTCGCGCAGCACCGCCCGTCATCATAAGTGTGGAGATGTCCATACCGTTTTCCTTGAACTGAGCGAGAACGCTTGCCGCCTCAAATGCAACGCCCTCCATGAGAGCTCTTGCAATATCGTAGCGGTCGTGGCCCTTATCAAGGCCGAACATAGCGCCTCTCATATCGGGGCGATTGTGGGGGAAGCCTGCGCCGCAAACGTAGGGGAGAACGAAAAGGTCCTTTGCGCTTTCCATTCTGTTTGCGGCCTCGCGGTCCATCTCCTTGAAATCGCCGTCAATAATGCTCTTGTACCAGTTAAGCGCGCTTCCCGCGCTGACGAGGGAGGCAAGAGCGCCGTATCTTTCGGGAACGGCGTGGATACCGGGGGAGATGTGGCTCTTTGTATAGAGGAGCTTATCCGTAATTCCGAGAACCACCCACGTGGTGCCCGTAGCGAGAAGCATATCTCCCGCCTCCACCGCGCCGCAGCCAACGGAGGCGCAGTACTGGTCGTGGGCGCCGTTATAAACCTTCACTCCTGTGTGGAGGCCGAGAGCCTCGGCGGCAAGGGGAGTGAGGCAGCCGAGCTCCTCTCCTATGGGGAGCACCTCAGGCAGGCGGCTCTCGTCAATGCCGATAAAATCAAGGATCTCGGGGTCCCATTTTCCGCTTTGAATATCAAACATCTGGCGCATTGCGGCGTTTGTGGGGTCGATAACGTTGCGTCCGCAAAGCTTGATATTCATATATTCAAGGGTCGAGATAAAGGATGCGGTATTCTTAAAGAGCTGGGGCTCGTTTTTCTTTATCCAGAGGATCTTCGCGCCGTCAAGCACGGGGGAGGGAAGCCATCCGCTCTTTTTGTAGATCGCTTCCTTGCCGACAGCCTCGGAGAGCTCCTCGGCCTCATCTGCTGATCTTGTGTCCATCCAGGTAATAACGGGGCAAAGGGCGTCTCCGTCGCCGTCGGCGCAGAGCATGCTTGCCGCCTGAGTGGAAAGGCTTATTGCAACGATATCGTTTATATTGATATCCTTAGTTGCGGTGCGGGTAGCGTAGCAGGCCGCATCCCACCAATCGGCGGCAGACTGAGTAACTCTTCCGCCCTCGCTTTTCAAAGCGTATTCGCGGTAGCCGCTACCGATAACGTTGCCGCTCTGATCTACAACAACGGCCTTGGTACCGGTAGTGCCTACGTCAAGTCCTATTACAAGCATGGCTTTGATTATTCACCGAGAAGTGTGTCGATGGTGTTGAGGATGTAATCCACGGTAGCCTCGCTTGCGATGAAGGGGGGCTTCATAAGAAGAGCGGGCACGCAGTTTGCCTTATAGAGCATAACTGAGGAGTCGATGCATGCAGCCTTCATCTTGCCTGCGAATGCCGCCGCCTCGTCAACTGTGTGGAAGTGGAGAGCTGCGAGGAACTCAAGACCCTCAGCGCAAACGATCTTTTCGGAGTGCTTCTCTGCGATAGCCTTGAGGCCCTTGTCAAAGCGCTGGCCGAGAGCGGAAACGATCTTGCCGTTTGCTCTCATAAAGGTCATTGTGATAATGTATGCAAGGCTTGCAAGCTCCTCCTGACCGTTAGTAACGAGAGCGCCGAACTGGTTGAGAGTATCCATATCAGCGTTTGTGATGATCTTGGATGCGGGATATTCGCCGCCGGGGAAGCCCTTGCCGACGATGGAGAAATCGGGGGTGAGGCCGTAGAGGCGGAAGAGGAATGCGCCCTCGTACCACATGCAGGACTGGATCTCGTCGCACATCGTGGGGGTATCGTATTCCTTGCAGAGAGCGTAAGCCGCCTGCAAGAATTCCTTAGTGAGGCGAATACCGCCGTAGTTCATAAGAATGATCTCGTGGCAGAAGCCGCAGGTCTTATAGTTGCCGGAGTTGTACTCCTTCATCTTTGCTTCGAAATCAGCGATATCGTTGATGGAAACGGGAACCACCTTGTAGAGCTCCTCGTGAGCTGCCTTTTCTCTTATCTCGGGCCAGAGGCCGCGGAGGGTCTGGGCAACAACGGTAGTACCGTGGTAGTTTGCCTCAATACCGCCCTTAAGGTCGCCCATAATGAAGAATACGGGGGTCTTGCCTGCGTACTTGGGCTCGGGGAAGGTGGGGTCAAGCTTATAGAAGCGCGCCAGCATCATCTTGAGTCCTGCCTCGCAAGCGAGAGAGCCTGTCTCAAGGTTGATAACGCGGTTGAGCACCTTCTTGTCATCGGTGTTCTTGATAGCCTCTGTTGCCGCTTCGTCGTCCCAGTCGATGCCGTTTGCCATCTGAACGATGCGTGTTTCCATAAGGCGGGTTATGTAGCCGCGGGTGTTGTTATGTGTCGCATTGAGAACGCCGATCTTTCTTGCGTTGTCAATAAGCTTATAGCCGTTGAAGCGGTGGCCGAGGGGGGTGTGATAGTGTTCGCTCTTACCGATGAGGTAGAGCTTGCCGTCCTCGCCGATACGGAAGCAGCCGAAGCCCGTAACGGGAGCCATAGAGGTATTGGTTGCGTTTTTGAATGCGTTTGTTGCGGCGCCCTTTTCGCAGTTTTCAAAGGAGTCGATAATAACCGTGCCGACCTTATCAAGGAGAGCGTCGTTCTTCTTCTGAGCCTCTTCGGGGTAGAAGTCGATCTTCTCGTCGGCGATGGCCATCGTCTCGTCATAGGACATAATGCCGAGGAAGTCGTTGGCGCGGGCGATAGACTGAGTATAGCCGCTGCCGAGGATATCGGAAAGGGAGAGCTTAGGTGAAATAAACATTGTTTTTACCTCCGTATATTTGAAAGATAATGAATAATTAATATTGAATAATGAATAATGAATAATGAATAATGAATAATTATTGTTGATTTCCGAAAACGGAAATCTTCATTTTACTCATCAATTTTCATCTGAGAACCGTCGCTGCTCTGAGGAGCGGGGGTCGCAGGATAAGGGATGCCGAGATGCTCGTAGGCAAGACGGGTGACAACGCGGCCTCGGGGCGTTCTTGAGATAAAGCCTATCTGCATAAGGTAGGGCTCGTAAACGTCCTCAATGGTGATGGCCTCCTCGCCGATGGTTGCCGCAAGGGTCTCAAGGCCGACGGGCTTGCCGTCGTAATACTTTATCATAGTCTCAAGCATTCTGCGGTCCGTATTGTCAAGGCCAAGCTCGTCAACCTCAAGCATTCCGAGGGCCGCCTGAGCCACCTCAAGGGTGATCTCGCCGTCGCCTCTTACCTGTGCGTAGTCGCGAACTCGCTTTAAAAATCTGTTTGCAATACGGGGAGTTCCGCGGGAGCGGGATGCTATCTCAAGAGCTCCGTCGTCGTCAATGGGAACGCCGAGAATGCCTGCGCTTCGCTTAACGATGGCCGCAAGCTCCTCGGGGGAGTAGAGCTCAAGGCGAAGTATTACTCCGAAGCGGTCGCGCAGAGGGGTGGTCAGCTGGCCTGCTCTCGTCGTAGCTCCGATAAGGGTAAAGTGCTGAAGGGGCAGACGGATGCTTCTTGCCGCGGGGCCCTTGCCTATGATGATATCAAGGGAGAAATCCTCCATTGCGGGGTAAAGGATCTCCTCAATATTGCGGTTCAGGCGGTGTATCTCGTCGATAAAGAGAACGTCGCCCTCGCCCAGATTTGTGAGAAGAGCCGCAAGGTCGCCCTGCTTTTCAATGGCGGGGCCGCTGGTAACGCGGAAGTTGACCCCAAGCTCCTGGGCGATTATTCCAGAGAGGGTGGTCTTACCAAGTCCGGGAGGACCGTAGAGGAGAACGTGGTCAAGGGTGTCGCCGCGCATCTTAACGGCGTCGATATATATTTTGAGAACCTCCTTGGCCTTTTCCTGACCGATATATTCGGAGAAGGAGTCCGGGCGCAGCGTTATCTCGTTGTCCCTGTCCTCATCGGTGTAGGAGGTCTCAACTATTCTGTTTTCAAAATCAAAATCAGTTACAAATTCGTTCATTGGTTTCTCTTTTTAATTTATTTCATCAGCTTAGTGAGGGCAAGTCTGATGATATCCTCGGTGTCGAGAGAGGGGTCTATGCCGGTAAGGGCGCTTGCGACCTCGGTGCGGGAGTAGCCCAGAACCAGAAGGGCGTCCTTTGCATCGTTCAGGTGTCCCGCCGCTCTCTGTCCCTTTGCGCCCTTTATCTTTTCGGGTGCGGGAGCAGAGGAGACGAAATAGTTCTTCTCCACCTTATCGCGAAGCTCGAGAACCACTCTTGCCGCAGTTTTCGCTCCGACGCCGGGGGCGCGGGATATGGCCTTTGCATCCTCTGCAACTATAGCGTTTATAAGCTCCTGCGCGGACATAACGGAAAGGATGGAGATGGCCGCCTTTGGGCCGATACCGGAAACGGAGATGAGCAGCTTGAATATCTCAAGCTCCTCGTCGCTCTCAAAGCCGAAGAGCTCAACGGCATCCTCGCGAACGGACATATAGGTAAATACCCGTACTTTTGCGCCCTCGCCTGCGGTGGCAAGGCGGGTGATGCAGTTTCCTGAGGCGCATATCTTGTAGCCAACGCCTCCGCAGTCAATGACCGCGGTTAAGGATGCGGCATTAAGGTGCAAAAGCTCGCCTGTAAGACAGTAGATCATTCTTTTTCTTCACTCGTTTCTTCTGTTGTTTCTTCTGTTTCTGATATTTCTGTTGCTTCTTCTATTGCTTCTTCTGTAATTTCGTCATCTGCCGAAGACGCCTCATCAAGGGTCTCGTTCTCTGCATCTGCCGAAATCTCGCTTTCCCCGTCGCCAAAGGCATCAAGGGAGGGGAGAACGGGAATATCATCGTTCCTTGCGTCGCCTCGGTCGGGGATAACGTAAACGGTCCATCCCTCAAGAAGCCTGCGCTTTCTTTGATATTCCGTAATAAACCAGGCT
Organism: Candidatus Avispirillum sp.; assembly: GCA_045545335.1. Taxonomy (GTDB): domain Bacteria; phylum Bacillota; class Clostridia; order Oscillospirales; family CAG-272; genus Avispirillum. Next base: position 5,806 of record JAZQAS010000064.1, read on the forward strand.
CCCGCAAAGGCAAGGCCGCCTGCAAGGGAGATAAGGAAGCTCCATATAAGGTAATCGGGTCGGTATTTAAGCTCAAGAACGTAGGAGCCCTCGCTAAGCTCAAAGCCGATAAGGCCGTTGAGTATCTCAAAGGAGTTGATCTCCTCGCCGTTTGCATATATCTTCCAGCCCTCGTCGTAGGGAATGGAGGTGTAAACGAGAGTATCGCCCTTTGCGATGTCGATGGTTCCCTCAAAATGATCGTCGTTATACTCGTGGATCATAAAGGAGGAGTCGGAGAGGCGGGGGAGCGCTTCCTTTGCAACCTGGGAGTCAAGGTAGCAGAAGTAGTCGTAGCCGTCAAGGAGGTATACCGAGTCCTCAATGGTCTCAAGGGTAACGGTAACAGTCTCGCCCACGTTATAGGAGCCGAGCTCAACTATGCGGTCAGTCTCGTTTCCGAAGTAAGAGCCGTTTTTCAGGCCGTTGATATAGAGGTAGCATTCTCTCAGATAGAGAGAGGGGATAAAGAGGTAGAGGGTATCCTCGCTGGTAATATTGATGCTGAAGGTCAGCCTGCCCGTGGAGGAGCCCTCAATGGGAGCGTATTTCGTATGGTTTGCAATGCTTGAGCGGATAAGCTTTTCCGTTGTAACGTTTGAGTCAACGTCGGCAGGGGTAAAGAGCCGAACCGTTTCCTCCTCGCCGAGCATTGCGGTTACGGTCTCGTTCATAAGGTCAAAGGCGGAGGGGAAGTTCTCCGTATCAATATCCTTGAGGGAGGGGCTCACGCCTGATGCAAGTGACATAGCGTAGGGGTTTTGCCAAACGGTGTAGTCGCTGTCTCCGTATTCGGTCTTTGTGTAGAGCTCAAACTCCTCCTTTGAGGAGGTCTGGGCGATTATATACTTCACGCCGAAGATAGTATCGGAAACGGGGGTGCCGCCGAGATACTTTGACCAATGGGATTTTGAGGAAATACCGTAGCTGTTGAGAAGCTTTATGGTGCTTGCGTTGAGAGTTGAGGTGGAGTTGGAAAGACCGTTCATATTGAGAGAGAAGTTGTCGTTGGTCTTTCTGTGGTGCGTTTTCTCCATTCGGTAGAAGGAGGGGTCAGCCTCGATGACCGTATCGGCAACGGGGCGAAGCCCGTCGATAAAGGTGCGGTATGAGGTGCGGGAGGAGTAGACCACGTCAAGGCCCAGAGAATTCATATTCATAAGGCCCGCGCCGAACATCTCCGTTCCGACGAGGATGGCGAGAACGAGAGCGCCCGTGCGCCTCACCCATGCCTTATCCCAGGTAACGGCTCTGAGAACGCCGAGATAAACTGCAAAAATACCGAGAGAGAGCCATACCGTTGCAAAATCGTCAACGTTTGAGTAGTCCTGCTTCTGGATAAAGAGAAGGAGGACGGCCCATGCGGCAGAAACGGGGATAAGCTTTCTGTAGCCTATCTCGCGGAGCTTTTCAAATGCTTTATATGAGAGAAGGATCATAATAAAGCAGAGCATAAAGCTGTATCTGTAGTTGAGCCAGTTGGGGCGCTGCATACCGTGCCAGAAAAGGTCAACGGTGGAAATATTGAAGCTTACGAAAAATGCAAGCATCAGAATGCCCGAGGCTACCTTTTCGCGCGTCTTTATATGGGGTGCGAAGAAGTAGAGGGGCAGGAGCATCAGAGTAAGGGTGCCGGAGTAGAGGAAGGGGAGACCCTCGGGGCGCACCGTATCGTAGGAGCCGATGAACAGCTTCGTTACCATATCCAGCCAGTCAAACTTCTGCTCGAGGGCGTAGTTGGGGTTTGAGAAGGTGGTCTTTCCGAATTTGAGACCGTAGTAGGTGCAAACGAGGAGGCAGGCGCAGATGGCAAGGGAGATAAGGGAATAAAGCGTCATTCTGAGGCTCGATCTTACGAAATGAGCCCTCTCGCCTCTGGGGTTTATCTCCTCGGGGGTGCAGGCGAAATAGTAGTAGAAGTAGTAGAGGACCACGAAGATACAGGTCATATAGCCTATATAGAAGTTTGAGAATATAGCCATTGAAAGGCAGATGATATAGAGGCGATATTTTCCGTATTTGATAAGGTTCTCAATGCCCAGCATGATCATGGGGAGGAGGATAAGGTTGTCTATCCACATGGTGTTGTGCTGCATGACCACGGCATAGCCGCAAAGGGCGTACATGGTTGCAAAAATGACCGTTGCAACGCGGTTGCGCTTTCTTGTTGCTTCAACGTAGATACCGAAGGTAAGACCGCAGGAGCCCACCTTGAGAAGGAACATAATGAGAAGCGCCTCGGTTATCATGCTCTTTGGGAAAAGGGCAACGATAAGAGAGAAGGGGCTTGAGAGGTAGTATGCAAAGATGCCTATAAACTCGCCGCCGAGAGAGCGGGAGAAGGAGTAGAGCAGGCTGCCCTCTCCGTAGATGATATCTCTGAGACCCTCGAAGAAATAGACGTACTGACCGTTCAGGTCAAGAACGAGGACCGAGCTCTCGCCGATGGGGTATACCTGAAAACAAAGGTACATGCAGAGCATGATAAGTGCGGGAACGGCAAAGCAGAGGAGGAGATATTTTTTGTTTTTTATAAAGTCGGACCAGAAATCGCCTATGGGCGTTCGGGGAGCGAGAGGGGTCTTGAACCTCTCTTTTTTCTTTTTCGGCTCGGCGATCCCGCTTTCAAAGGAGACGTCGGGTTCCCGTGTATCGTCGGTAGAAAGTGTGTAATCAGTCATTGCTTTCCTCTTTGGGGTAAACTTTTTTGATGGCCTTTTCAAGCTTTACTCGCGGCAGGGTCATATCGCGGGAGCATCCGCAGCAAACTATTCTGATATCGCTGCCCACCCTGAGGATGGAAAAGCGCTTTTCTCCGCAGGGATGAGGCTTTTTCAGCTCAATGATATCGCCAACGGCGAGTCTTATGATGTTTGCCATAAAATGCTCCTTTCGTATTTTCTCATAGTTACTTAAATTATATCACAAACTGTAATGGATGTAAAGAAAATTTGCAAATTAATCCGTATCGGGAAGAAACGGTTTTTGCTTTCGGATTTTGGGTTGAGGGAATTTTCATTGTAGGGGAGATTCACGAATCGCCCGCCTGTGAACGAACGTTGATAACAATACGGTACGGCGGGAGATCAAACGAAAAATCCCCACAAACCCGTAGGGGAGCCGCTTGCTGCTCCCGCCATCTGCACACGAACCAAACATAAAATTTAGCGGTTCTTATTTATTGCCATCGTTCTGAAATGCGGGAGCGGCTAGCAGCTCCCCTACGACAATGTTTATCTTTCCTGAAATACTCCGCAAACGCAATTCCAAAGAAAAAATCCTTGATTGTTAATAATTAAAGAAAGAAAATCAAAAAATATGTAAAAATATTCCCAAATTCTTTGACTATTTGAAGAATGCGTGATATAATAATTTGATATTAGAAAGTAAGGTGGGGTAGAATTGATAATACTTGGAATAGACCCGGGTATCGCCATCGTCGGATGGGGAGTTCTCAGGTTTGAAAACGGAAGATTTACTCCCCTTGCCTACGGCTCCGTGCAGACAAAGGCAGGCCTCAAGGTGGAGGACAGACTGAAGACGGTCTACGACGGAGTTTCCGAGATAATTGCGAAATATCATCCCGACGTGATGAGCATAGAGGAGCTTTTCTGGAATACCAACCAGAAAACCGGTATCGTGGTTTCCGAGGCGAGAGGGGTCATCCTTCTTGCGGCGAGAAACGCGGGCGTGCCCATATTTGAGTATACCCCCCTGCAGGTAAAGCAGGCCATAGTAGGCTACGGCCGAGCCGAGAAAAAGCAGGTCATAACTATGGTAACGGCATTTCTCGGGCTTAAGGAGCCCCCAAAGCCCGACGACACGGCAGACGCCCTTGCCCTTGCCATATGCCACGGGCACTGCGCATCTTCAATGATGGGCAAATTTGTTAAAATGTAAACGAGGTACGGTATGTGGTACAGCGAAAAATGGAATGATTACGAGCTTATCGATGCTGAGGGCGGCGAGCGCCTTGAGCGTTGGGGCGATTACATACTTATAAGACCCGACCCACAGATCATCTGGACGGGTGAGAGAAAGGACCCCAGATGGAGAAAGGCAGACGGAGTTTATCGCCGTTCAAAATCAGGCGGCGGCAAATGGGTGGTCTGCAATATTCCCGAGGAGTGGTGCATCGGCTACGGCGATCTCACCTTCCGTCTGCGCCCCATGGGCTTTAAGCATACGGGTCTTTTCCCCGAGCAGGCGACCAACTGGGATTGGTTCTCCTCTCTTATCGGAAAGAGAGTGAAGGAGGACCCCGAAAGAAAGCCCTCGGTTCTCAATCTCTTTGCCTACACCGGCGGCGCAACTGCGGCGGCGGCAGCGGCAGGAGCCAAGGTATGCCACGTGGATGCGGCAAAGGGCATGGTGCAGGCGGCAAAGGAAAATCTTGGTCTTTCGGGCCTTGAGGATGCCCCCGTCCGCTATATCGTGGACGATTGCAAGAAATTCGTTGAGCGCGAGATACGCCGCGGCAATAAATACGACGGTATCATAATGGACCCTCCCTCCTACGGAAGAGGCCCCGGCGGCGAGGTCTGGAAGCTTGAGGAGTGCGCATTTGAGCTCATCTCCCTGGCGGCAAAGGTCCTTTCCGACGACCCGCTGTTCTTCCTTGTCAATTCCTACACTACGGGCCTTTCTCCCGCGACTATGGGATATATGGTAATGACGGCACTCGGCGGCCGCGGAAGAGTGGAAACGGGCGAGGTAGGCCTTAAGGTAACGAAGTCCGGCCTTTATCTCCCTGCGGGAGCGGCGACACGTTGGACGAACGAGTGAGCGCTGCCGGTGGCAGGTGGAGCGAGCGAGTGAGGGTGCCGCGGTCGAAATTATGTGAGCGAACAGCGAGCAAATAATTTCGGGCACCGCAAACGGACGGCAAGTAGATCCTGCAGGGATCAACTTTGTGTGAAAT
>JAZQAS010000065.1:0-13695 GCA_045545335.1 Candidatus Avispirillum sp.
GGATATGCAACAAGCAACAGAAGTGCCGTTATCCGTATCCCCGCTTATGCAAAGAGCCCTGACAAGCGTCGATTTGAGCTTCGCAACCCCGATGCTACCTGTAATCCTTATTTCTGCTACGCCGCGATCCTTATGGCAGGTCTTGACGGCATTAAGAACAAGATCGATCCTCACGCAAACGGATGGGGTCCCTACGATTTCAACCTCTTCCATCTCAGCGACGAGGAAAAGGCAAAGCTTTCTCAGCTTCCCACCTGTCTTGAGGATGCACTTGATGCTCTTGAAGCAGATAACGATTATCTTACTGAGGGCGGAGTATTCCCCAAGGAGCTTATTGCAAACTTTATTAAAAATAAGAGAGCAGAATGCAGCGAGCTTTCCAAGATTCCTCATCCCGCAGAGTTTGACAGATACTATAATCTTTGATATTCAAAAATCCCCGAGAAATCGGGGATTTTTTATTGAATAATTTAAATATATGTGATATACTGTGTTATATTTTATTTTCACGTAGGTGATACAAATGAACAAGATATACGTACCCGAAGGCTACAAGCCCTGTCTTGATGCATATAGCACACAGAGGGCAATTGAATATATAAAGAGGACCTTTCAGACCGAGTTTTCCCACGCTCTTCATCTGAAAAGAGTATCCGCGCCTCTTTTCGTAACGGAGGAATCAGGTCTTAACGATAACCTCAGCGGCGTTGAAAGAGCAGTTGCATTTGACGTGCCTGCAGTAGGTCTTGATGCACAGGTCGTACATTCTCTTGCAAAATGGAAGCGTCTTGCCCTTAAGCGCTACGGCTTTAACGTTGGCGGCGGTCTCTACACGGATATGAACGCTATTCGCCGCGATGAAGATCTTGATAATATCCTCTCGATCTACGTTGACCAGTGGGACTGGGAGAAGGTTATAACCAAAGAAACCAGAACTATTGATTATCTTAAGCTTATGGTGAAATCCATTGTCGGAGCTATCTGCGATACGAACGACAGACTTCACGTTCGCTTCCCTCAGCTTACAACAGAGCTTGAAAGGGAAGTGGCATTCGTTACAAGCCAGGAGCTTGAGGATATGTATCCCGACCTTACTTCAAGCGAACGCGAAACAGCTTTTGTAAAAGAACACAAAACAGCTTTTATAATGCAGATCGGTGGTGCTCTTAAATCAGGAAGGCCTCATGACAAGAGAGCCCCCGACTATGACGACTGGCAGCTTAACGGTGATATCTTCTTCTGGGACGATACTCTTGGCCGTGCCCTTGAGATCTCTTCTATGGGTATAAGAGTAGATAGCGCTTCTCTGGACCGTCAGCTCATAATATCGGGCTGTAATGACCGCAGAAGCCTGCCGTTCCATAAAATGCTTCTTAACGATGAGCTTCCCCTAACGATCGGAGGCGGTATCGGTCAGTCAAGACTTTGTATGCTTATGCTTGGTTGCGCACATATCGGAGAAGTTCAGTGCAGCATCTGGGACTCGGAAACTATGAGAGTTTGTGAAGAAAACGGAATTCCCCTTCTTTAATAAAGTGAAATATCCCCCGCGATATAGCGGGGGATAAGTCTATTTTAGGAGGACGGATAGTTTAGTTATCAAGCTCGAACGTATATTCGAGGGCTATCTTATCATCATCACAGATGAATCTCTCAGAATACGCAAATTTGTAAGTGTCGCAGTCGATCACTCCGTTTCCGCGTCTGATCTTTATGTTTTTCGCATTTGCGGGAACTGCCTGATAGCGCATTGATTTCACAGGCTTGCGGACTTCAAAGGTATCGCCTGCATCTCCGAAATACAGACCGGGTGTTTCTTCTGATGAAACGTAGTCAAAGACTTTCCTTTTTGAGTCATTGGGAGATGTTATCATACAATACAGCCAGTTATTTTCATAAACACGCTCAATATGATCTATTTTGACATAATTGTGCGTCTCATCTTCGTCTATGATTCTCCAGGGGAGCTCATTTCCGTCATGGTCGAAGTAGCACTTAAGCTCTGCTATCTTCCCAAAACAGGAGCGCATCATATCTTCCTCTTTTGAGATGTCACCGTTCAGTTCACTCAGCTTCTTGTTTATCTCTTCATGGTTTTCTTTGGTGCGTATTCCTATATAAAAGCTGTCTATTTCGGGAATATGAACAAAGCAATGTGCATACTCTACGTCATCGTCAACGTTGATATGTGGAATAAGGTTTTTGAGTGCTGTCAATGCTTTTGAGCATACTTCGCATTCTTTTACGTGTTCTTCGATTTCTTTGCTTCGTTCAGCAGATGTCTTTCCGAGGGCATCCATGAATAAGTATTTCTTGATATCTGTACATTCCATGATCTTTTCTCCTTTGTGTTCTTTTTTTACTCCAAAATGTTTCTTCAGTTCTTTAAGAGCATAGTGTGCCTTGCTTTTAACGCTGCCTTTAGGGATTCCTGTGAGTTTTGCAGTTTCGTTTATCGGAAAGCCCCAAATGTAACGCAGTGTAATTATTTCTCTTTGCTCATCGGGAAGCTTGTTTACTGCAGACAAAACCTCCCTTAAAAGCTCGTCCTTCATATATATCTCTTCCGGAGTAAGACTGTCTGAAAGACAATTATATAACGGATCATTTTCGTCTCTATCTACGTCGAGAGAAATGAGAACCGTACTTTCGGAGGAAGAATAGTAGCTTCTGACTGTATTCTGACATATACGCATAAGCCAAGACTTTAGCTTACCTGCTTCTGTGTATTTATCGTAAGCACGATACGCTTTTATCCAGATCTCCTGAACTATATCCTCTACCTGATCTTTATTGGAAATCTTGTTTCTTACGTAAGCAAGCATCCATGGCGTATTGTCCCGAACAATACATTCAAAATCTGCTTTCATTCTCTCACCTCCCGTGACTGATTTGTGATCACACCTATAATAACAGATATTTCTCCAAAAGGTTCAAAGTTATATAAAAAATGCGGACAGCTATTTTGCTGTCCGCATAATTTCTAAAAATATTATTAGAGAAGAACTTCCTTGCCGGTAGATGCAGATTCATACATAGCTGAAAGGATCTTGATCATATTAACGCCCTGGATAGGCTCGTAGTCCTTAGCTGCACCGTCAAGAACGATAGAAGTGAAGTGCTCAAGAGCTTCGCCGTGGCCGTTACCCATATCGCATCTGTAGATGTTGTCTGTGAGCTTGCCGTTTTCCTCAGAGAATACTCTTGCTTCGCCGTTGTCGCACCACTTGAAGCCGCCCTTTGTACCTCTGAGCTCTACAAAGCGTGTTTCCTGCTCGATGTTGGAAGCCCAGCTGAACTCGATCTGGAGGCAAGCGCCGTTGTCAAAACGGATAAAGCCCATTGCAAGGTCTTCAACGTCGAACGTACCGCCAACAACAGCATCACCAAATCTTGAGTGCTCGCTGTCAGACTCTGTTGTATCGGTAGCAAACTTGTTGAATGTGCATCCGGAAACGCTTACGGGTGTAGGATTGCCCATGAGCCAGATGGAAAGGTCGATCATATGAACGCCAAGGTCGATAAGGGGACCGCCACCGGACTGAGCCTTAGTTGTGAACCAGCCACCCTTTCCGGGGATACCGCGGCGACGGATCCAACCGCAACGACCGCAGTAAAGATCACCGAACTCACCTGCATTTGCAAGCTTCTTGAGATACTTGGAGTTAGAATAGTAGCGGTTATTTCTCATGCACATAAGAACCTTGCCGCTCTTTTCACTTGCAGCCTTCATCTTTTCAGCTTCCTCAACGGAAACTGCATCAGGCTTTTCGCAGAATACGTGAAGACCCTTTTCAAGCGCATATACAGCGATGATGGAGTGGAGATAGTTGGGAGTGCAGATATCAATCGCATCAAGCTCCTCGTTGTCTATCATCTCTTTCCAGTCTGTGTAAGCCTTTGCGCCCTCAAGATGAGCTTTTTCGATAACACCCGTTGCACGCTCCTCAATAATGTCGCAAACTGCTACAAGGTCAATTCTCTTGTTTCTTGTGTGGCCGTAAAAAACGTGATGATTACCCATACCGCCGACGCCGACGATACCAAGTCTGATCTTATCCATAACGTAAATTCTCCTTTTCGGATAAAATATTTCTATAATTAACATAACATATTTTCATATATATTTCAACCGATTTAACAAAAAAATAACGAAGTTATTGAAAGTTCAACATTAAATTGATTCATTTTATTTTATACACTTGACAAATTGATAATTTAGTGTTATAAATAGTAAGGTGATGACGGAAAGAGTAGCACTACGCTTCCACAAGAGAGACGGGGTCGCGGCTGAAAGCCCTGTTTGGTAAACGTTTTGTGAAGACCACTCCCGAGCCTGCATACTATAAATATGCCGTATGTCTGCGTTAAAGACTAATGAGTTAAATGCAAGGTGGAACCGTGCTTTTGCACCCTTGAGCAGTATTGCTGCTTTGGGTGTTTTTTTGTTTTAATATTTAATTTTAAGGAGATATATCAATGAAGGTAATTATGCACGATGGCTCCGTACAGGAGCTTTCCTTTGAGGACGAGGCAGGCCGCGGCGCTCTTCGCCACACTGCATCCCATATCCTCGCGCAGGCTGTTAAGAGACTTTTCCCTGAAACCAAGCTTGCAATCGGTCCCTCCATTAAGGACGGATTTTACTATGACTTCGACCGCGAGACTCCCTTTACAGAAGAGGATCTTGCAAAGCTTGAAGCTGAAATGAAGAAGATCTGCAAGGAAAATCTCAAACTTGAAAGATTCACTCTCCCCAGAGATGAAGCTATTGCTCTTATGGAAGAGAAGGGTGAGCCCTATAAGGTTGAGCTTATCCGCGATCTGCCTGAGGATGAAGAGCTTTCCTTCTTCAAGCAGGGTGATTTCGTAGATCTTTGCGCAGGCCCTCACGTTACTTATACATCCGCTGTAAAGGCTTATAAGCTCACAAGCGTTGCAGGTGCGTACTGGAGAGGTAACGAGAAGAACAAGATGCTTACACGTATCTACGGTACAGCATTCTCCAATAAGACAGATCTTGAAGAGTATCTCACAAGAATCGAAGAGGCTAAAAAGCGTGACCACAGAAAGATCGGTAAGGAGATGGGTCTCTTTATGATGAGAGACGAGGGTCCCGGTTTCCCCTTCTTCCTTCCCAACGGTATGATCCTTAAGAATACTCTTATCGATTACTGGAGACAGATCCATACAAGAGAAGGCTATGTAGAGGTCCAGACTCCCATTATGCTCAACCGCGAGCTTTGGGAGACCTCAGGTCACTGGGATCACTATAAAGAAAATATGTATACAACAGTTATCGACGAGACTGATTTTGCGGTAAAGCCCATGAACTGTCCCGGCGGTATGCTCGTATACAAGTCCGAGCCCCGTTCCTACAGAGATCTTCCTATGCGTGTCGGCGAGCTTGGTCTCGTGCACCGTCACGAGAAGAGCGGTCAGCTCCACGGTCTTATGAGAGTTCGTTGCTTCACTCAGGATGATGCTCATATCTTTATGACCAAGGAACAGATCACAGACGAGATCAAGGGTGTTGTTCGTCTTATCGATGAAGTATATAACCTCTTCGGATTTAAGTATCACGTTGAGCTTTCTACAAAGCCTGAGAACAGCATCGGAAGCGATGAGGACTGGGAGGTAGCAACAAACGGTCTTAAGGCAGCTCTCGATGAGATGAACCTTCCTTACGTTATCAACGAGGGAGACGGCGCGTTCTACGGTCCTAAGATCGACTTCCACCTCGAGGACTCCATCGGCAGAACGTGGCAGTGCGGTACTATCCAGCTTGACTTCCAGCTTCCTATGCGCTTTGAGGCTGAATACATGGGTGCTGACGGACAGAAGCATCAGCCCATTATGATCCACCGCGTTGTATTCGGTTCTATCGAAAGATTTATCGGTATCCTTATGGAGCACTTTGGCGGTAAGTTCCCCGCATGGCTCGCTCCTATGCAGGTCAAGGTCCTTCCCATCACAGACAGAAACAACGAGTATACGGACGAGCTTATCGCTAAGATGCAGTCCTTCGGTATTCGTTGCTCTGCAGATAAGCGTCAGGAAAAGACAGGCTTCAAGATCCGCGAGGCTCAGCTTTCCAAGGTTCCTTATATGCTCGTAATCGGTGATAAGGAGCAGGAAGAGGGAACAGTTGCTGTTCGCAGAAGCGGTAGCCAGCAGACAGAAACAATGACAGCAGACGATTTTATCAATATGCTTGTTGATGAGATCAGCAATAAGAAGTAATAAAAAAAGAGCTGCATTTTGCAGCTCTTTTTATCTATTTAAGTCTTGAAACAGGTACTATTATGTTTGCAAAAATTGACAAAAGAGTTGCGAGAACACCAATAATTATGAGAACAACACCAAGCAATTGTCCATGAAGAACTATTCCCACCCAAAGAGTCGCATAAGATACCGTTGCAAAAAGGCATCTCAGTAGAAGACCGCAATTCTTGAAAAATGCCGCGATACCGCGCTTTTTATTAGAATTCTTAGTTTTTTTCATTATTCGTTCTCCTTAGTTACCTAATGTAATGACGCCGTTCTGAATGAGCAAAATAAAGACTCCGACAGCTATCTGTATAACGAGAGACGCCCATGCGCCAATCGCAAACTGAAATTTTTCACCAAAGGACGTTTTGTGTCTGAACACATACATTCCTATAAGTCCGCCAACAGCACCGCCGAGGGAAATTAGTGTGAGCAATACGGATTCAGGAGTTCTTGTTCCTTTTTCACGCATAGCTGTGATCTTGTCGTGAGCAAATGCAATAATAGCTATAACGCTCATAACAGCAGTGATAATGAGATAATACTTAATCATTTTTATACCTCCGTTTTTATAATGCTATCACTATTTACTTGCTTTGTCAATTTTCTTTAAACAAAAATAAAAAAATTTGTTGATGTATTTGCAAAAATGTGGTATTATATGTTTTGTTGATATATACAGCGAGGTGTACCATGAAAATAGGTTTTGATAACAGCGAATATATGTCCATTCAGTCTGAATGCATAAGAGAGCGCATCTCTCAGTTTGGCGGCAAGCTCTATCTTGAGTTTGGCGGCAAGCTTTTTGATGACTTTCATGCGTCCCGTGTTCTTCCAGGATTTGAGCCTGATTCCAAGATCAGAATGCTTGCAACCATGAAGGACGAGGCTGAGATCGTTGTTGTTATTAATGCAGAAGATATAGAAAAGAACAAGATACGCGGCGACCTTGGCATTACTTACGATGACGACGTACTCCGCCTTATAGATGCGTTCCGCACTATGGGATTTTACGTAGGAAGCGTTGTTATCACAAGATATCTTTCTCAGCCCGGAGCTGATAAATTCCGCGAAAAGCTTGAAACCTTTGGCATCAAGAGCTTTCTCCACTATTCTATCCCCGGCTATCCCTCGGATATAGCGGGAATCGTCAGTGAAAACGGTTACGGTAAGAACGATTATATAGAAACAGAAAGACCTCTCGTTGTCGTAACAGCGCCCGGTCCCGGTAGCGGTAAGATGGCCGTATGCCTCTCCCAGCTATATCACGAAAATAAGCGTGGCATAAAGGCCGGCTACGCAAAATTTGAAACTTTCCCCATATGGAATCTTGCACTTAAGCATCCTGTTAACGTTGCATATGAATCCGCAACAGCCGACCTTGATGACGTTAATATGATCGATCCTTTCCATCTTGAAGCATACGGAGCAACTGCAGTAAATTATAACCGCGACGTTGAGATTTTTCCCGTTCTTCGTGCAATGATGGAAAAGATGCTTGGAGAATGCCCTTATAAGTCTCCCACTGATATGGGAGTAAATATGGCTGGCTTCTGTATATTTGATGATGAAGCCGTCAGAGAAGCGGCTAATATGGAAATTCTCCGCAGATACTATGCGGCTGCTCAGGCTTATGCAAAGCTCTCCGGCCCCGAAACGTTGCTTCATAAACATGAGCTTATTATGCAGCAGGCAAGAGTAAGCAAGGACATTAACCCCGCGATCGCCGCATCCCTCAATAAAGAAAAGGAAACGGGCTATCCTGCAGGAGCTGCTCTTCTTGAGGACGGCACTATAATTACAGGCAAAACGAGTTATCTGCTCGGCGCCTCTGCCGCTCTCCTTCTCAATACGCTTAAAAAGCTTGCAGGAATAGGCGATAGTGTTGACCTGATCAGCTCAGAAATGATCGAGCCTATATGCAGAATGAAGACCGGCGTTCTCGGCAGCCGTAATCCCCGTCTGCATTCTGATGAGATACTTATAGCGCTTGCTGCAAGCTCAGTAAAGAACGAGAATGCAAAGCAGGCCATGGAGGCTATACCTCTTCTGAACGGTCTTGACGCTCATTTTTCCGTTATTATTTCAGCTGTTGACGAAAAAACCTATAAGAAGCTTGGCATAAACGTCACCTGCGAGCCTAAGTATGAGCACAGAACTCTTTACCATAAGTAATAAAAACCGCCTTCGGGCGGTTTTTCCTTTGAAATTCTCTTGAAAAATATGTATAGTATGATATAATTATATTAACGGTTATATCCGAATTTTGTGCGTTTAGAGGTTTATTATGATTTTGACACAAAACAGAGATAGCGAATATCAGATTATCTATCCCCAGAATCCCACGCCCAGCGAAAAATATGCTGTTGCAGAGCTTAAGAAGTACTTGTTTAAGATCACAGGCGCGATGATCCCTGAGTTTCAGGATAACCGTCACGTTGAGGATAAGGAAATAGTTGTCGGCTTTACATCAAGAGGCGGATATACTGAAGCTGAAAGGGAAGAGCTCGGCAAGGAAGGCTTTATTATCAAGACAGAGAACGAAAAGATCTATATTATCGGCAGCGGAGTTCGCGGTGCGCTTTACGGTGTATACACCTTTCTTGAAACCTACTGTGGCTGCAGATTCTATACAAACGATTTTGAAAAGGTTCCTTATAACAGAGAGCTTGAAATACCCAGTATCGAATACGATAAGCAGGTACCTCAGTTCTTCTACAGAAACCCCTATTGGAAGTCCGTAGGTAACGTTGACATTGCTGCAAAGCTTAAGATCAACGGATGTCACGGACGCGAGCGTTTCCCTGATTATCTCGGCGGCGACGTAAACTATCAGGGCGGATTTGAGCATACCATCGGCTGGCTTTCCGGCCAGTGTCCCTTTGGTGAGCGCGCTTGGGTTCAGCCTTGTCTCTCTGATGAAAATGTATATCAGACAGTTATCGGCAATATTCGCAATATGCTCAAGGAGCATCCCGATGCAAGCCTTATTTCTATCACTCAGAACGACGGAGATACAGGTGCTTGTAAGTGCGATAAGTGTCGCCCTATAAATGAAGCTGAAGAAAGCGGAATGGGCACTATGCTCAAGTTCGTAAACCGTATAGCTGAAGAGCTTGAGCCCGAGTATCCCGACGTACTCTTTGATACGTTTGCTTACAGATTTACACGTAAGCCTCCCAAGAATATCCGCCCGAGAAAGAACGTTGTTGTAAGACTTTGTTCCATTGAATGCTGCTTCCGTCATCCTCTTTCCGATTGCGACGTAACTCCCGGTCACGACGACGTTGAGCGCAGCTTTGCAACTGACCTTAAGGAGTGGAGCGAGGTTGCCCCCAATCTTACTATCTGGAACTACACAACAGACTTCACAAATTTCTCCGTTCTTTTCCCCAATATTGAAACTTGGAGAAAGAATGCTCGCTTCTTTGCAGAGCATAAGGCAAAGGGCCTCTTTGAGCAGGGCAACTACGCTTCTCTCAACGGAGAATTCGGCGAGCTCAAGGGATATATGATTGCAAGAACCTGCTGGGATCCTTATATGTCTGAGGAAAAGTACGTTGAGTATATCAAGGAATTCATTATGGACTTCTACGGTCCCGGCGGAAACCATATGATGGATTACCTCAAGATGGTTCTTGATAACTCCACTGATGCTCACCTTGGCATCTATTACGATACCATCTCTAATTATCTCTGGATCAAGGACTGCGAGACCAAGCTTGAAGGCCAGTGGGAATTTATTCTCAGAGCAAATCAGATGTTTGATGCGATGGAAGAGGCTGCTGAGACAGACGTTCAGCTTGCCAATATCCGCCGCACAAGAATCCACCTCCTTGACTATATTGATTTCACCATTCGCGATGAGAGAGAAGCGGCTGAAACAAACGAACAGAAGGCTGAGCTTACTGAACAGCTTCATGATAATCAGAAGAAGCGTTTCCTTTATATGAGAAAGTACGGCGTAACTCATAACCATGAGTTCCACGATATTGATTCCCTCAGCGATCCTAACTACGAGCAGCACGCACTTCTTTGGAAATGTCCCAATGAATTTTAATTCTTAAGGAGATCAAATATGAAACTTGGTATGATTATGGGATGCGAGCCCAAAAGCTTCGATGAAGCAAAGGAGCTTGGCCTTGATTTTGTAGAATTCGACCTTAATAATCCCGGATACTGGGGCCCTGTAATGGACAGCGTTCTTCCCCTGAAGGAGGAGCTCAAGGCTGCCAGCGAGCGCACAGGCGTTGAGGTTGGCGCTGTCGGCAGATGGGGAAGCCAGATCATAGCGAAGGACGGCAGCATAGATGAATGGGAGCTCAATGAAGTAAAGAAAGCTATTGATTTTGCTCAGTACCTCGGCGCACATCATTATCTTATGTCCTGCAACTACGTTCCCGAGATCACATATTATCAGAATATCACCTCTGCAATCAATATGTTTAAGATCCTCGTTGAATATGCAAAGGAAAGAGATATTACTGTCTGCGCCGTAAACTGCCAAATGGGTCACAACTACATCCGCACCCCCGAGCAGTGGAAGCTTGTTCTTGACGAGGTTCCAGAACTTATGATCAAATACGATCCCTCCCACAGCTTTGTTCACGGTGGAGAAAATGGAGCATATATGCAGGAAGGCCTTGACTGGGGCGACCGTTTCGGATATATACATATCAAGGGTGTTATTCAGGCAGGCGATTCTCAGGAGGTAGAGACCTGGAAAAACTTCCACCTTATGAGAAAGTATAATCAGATGGCAAACGCGATCTCTAAGGACACCGAGGAGGGCAAAAAGTTTGCTGAGCTCTTCTCTCAGCTTAACGATGAGATCATCGGTCACGGATTCAATCACAGAAATTATGATAATCCTCCCGCAGGTCTTGATGCCATTGACTGGAGAGGCTTCATGGGAGTGCTTTATAAGTACGGCTTTGACGGCCATCTCTCCATTGAGCCTCATTCTCCCTCCTGGACCGGAGAAAAAGGCGATAAGGGCGTAAAGTACACCATCAAATATATGAGAGATCTTATGATCTGAAAAAACTGATACAGAAAAAGACAGAGCTCAGGCTCTGTCTTTTTCTATGTTGTTAATAACCATATCCTGCCATTCCTTTGCAAGAGTTACAAATCTTGCATTCCATCCGGCAATACGCACCGCTAGAGCAGGGTAGTTTTCGGGATTTTTTTGCGCGTCACGAAGGATTGAAGCGTCTGCAACGTCTATCTGCATAAAGAAGCCTCCAAGCTCGCAAAATCCTCGTATCAAGCCGCAAAGAGCAACGATTCCGTCCTTGCCCTTAACATCAGCGGGAAGAAGTCTAATATCAAGTGCCGCGCCGTTGGGAACACGTGAAAGCTCTGCCTTGCAATAAGAATTTATAATAGCAGTAGCACCTTGAAGCGCCGTGGCAGGCGTAGGCGCCATATTGTTTGCAAGAACGCTCGCTGCCTTCTGACCGCTGGGCAACGCATATCTATACTTTGCCCAATCGATCTGCCTGCCAAAAGTACTTACTCCTGCAGGGAATTTAAAATCACCTGATTTTTCAAGCTTACAGCATATGTCGGAAAAATCCGAAAGAATACTTCTGACGATACCGTCAACCTCATCATTATCATTACCGTAATACAGATACTGCGAAAGTGCATGGTGTCTAAGTTCTTCAGCATTTTCCCAATTTTCTCTCAATGCTTTCATCAGCTCAGAAAATGATATTTTATTATCATCCCATACAAGCTTTTTAATAGCATAAAGACTGTTGGCAACGTCTGCAAGTCCCCCTATATGAGGCGAAAAAACAGTATATTCAGTACCGCCATTTGTGTAAGAAAGCCCTTTTTCTATACAATTATCTTCAAAAAGAGATATTACAGTGCAGGGTACGCTTTCATTCCATTCGTAAACAACATCAGGCTTGTTTTTCTGCTTTTCAACACGCTCATTGTGTATAGAAGTAACTTGATCCTTAAGATCAGATATATATTGATTATAAAGGTCTCTGAATGAAGTGTACTCAATTTTATCTGAATAGTAATCCAGTGTCTTATACTGTAGAAGAGCAAGGGCATCAAACGGGGTATAACCAAAGTATGTCCTTCCGGGAAGCATTACCTCCCAGCAACCGTCATTTGCAAAGCCTCTGGCCTCTTCAAGAGTGTATCCGTTGTTTTGAAGTGCTTTTATAACAATTTCTTCGTTGTATATTGCTACAACGCCGTTTCCGTAGCGCATAACCTCTGCAACTCTTTTAAGGAGTTTTTCAGGGGTGTTTTTGCTTGTTCTGACAGAAATGGGGAAGTCAGAAATTCCAAGCTCCTCAACGATATCAAGCACCAGATACGTTACTTCATTTGTAACGTCGTTTCCGAATTCATCACATCCGCCGAGAACAATATTCTGATAATGCTGAGCGTCTCCGCTGACATAATTGCCGCCGGCTACCCATTCGCAACCTTTTATAAAGAAGTGAGCAAGAAGCTCTCTTGCTTCTGAAATCGTTAATACTCCACGATCAAGATCATTTTTTAAGTAATCACCGAGAAGCAAGTCAATTCTGCCGATACCGGGCCAATTTCCGCAGAGACGACAAAATGCGAATACAGCCCAGATACTCTGTAACGCCTCATAAAAGGTTTCGGGAGGAGAAAAGGGAACCTTTGAAAGGTTTTTAGCGTTTTCTTCATATCCCTCAGCGTTCTGTAAAGCGTTTATATATCTTTTGATCCATATTTCAAACGAATCAATAACAGATATACAGCTTTCAAGAAATTCGCATCTTTCATCATTACATTCATTAAGCTTATTCTGCGCATTTTCTTTTATACCGGATATACCCATCGTGAGAACTTTGCTAAAACCAATTGTCAAATGAGATATACCCAAAAAGACGTGCTCGTCATCAATTCTTATCGGAACCCAATGATTGATAGCGTCACCCAGCGTTGCAGCACAGGAGATCTTTTCATCTTTACAGATACGTATAGGTGAATTTTCTGCTATCGCACGTATTGCAGCATCATACTTCTTTTGAGGTGAAAGACGCAATATCTCATCATTTGATGAAAAATTGATACAAGGATGTTCTTTGGTATTTAAACCGTATTTATGCTCATATAGGGACTCGTAAGCAAAGGCGCGTGTTTCTTCGCATAAGCGTATAGGCCGCTCTTCGCAAAAAGAAGTATAGAATTTCAAAATACCACCTCCGTATGTATGATCTATCTTCATCTAATTTACTATACCATTACATCATTTTAATTGTCAATATTTTATGAAATAAAAAAGGGGCTGTAAAAAAAGTCCCTGAAAAAGAAAGACAAGGTTCATCGTAAACGGTGAACCTTGTTTTTATGCACGAATATTGGAAAACGAAAAAAACAAGAAATTTTGGGTACAAGAACAAAACCATCTCTGCTTTT
>JAZQAS010000066.1:0-13530 GCA_045545335.1 Candidatus Avispirillum sp.
CTCTTTTCTCTCTTATCTTTTCTCTGGAAACGACAATTTTAGAGAAGAGAGAAGAACGAAAAGAGAAAAGTGAAGAGAACAAAAAGAAACGACAATCTTCTCTCGAAAATTGTCGTTTCTTTTTGGAGCTGGAGATGGGACTCGAACCCACGACCTACTGATTACGAATCAGTTGCGCTACCAACTGCGCCACTCCAGCAACGCAATATATTATACTATCCAAAAGCCTTTTTGTCAACCGTATCGAAAAAGAAATTTTATTTGCCCGAATCGGATTTTCAAGAAAAGAGGAGAGACAGTTCGAGAGCTTCTTACACACGGTAGGGGCGAGCATCGCTCGTCCGTTTGCGGTACCCGAAATTGCAAGCTCGCTTACGCTTGCGCAATTTCGACCGCGGCACCCTCACGTCGGTCGCTTTATCCTCCACCGGAGGCGCTCCCTCGTTCGTCCGATATCAGCACAATTGCGAACGATCAGGAATACCGATATTTTATAATTTAAACGAACAATTCATTCGTAGGGGAGTGCCTTGGTGCTCCCGCCACAGAGAGCGAACGGAACGCCCCTTGATATGTCATCTGCACGCGAATCTGATTGAATTTGATGCAGGAACAAAACGAAAAGCACACACGTTGTTGTAGGGACAGGCGTCCTCGACGGGAACCCCCAAAAGCTCACGAGTTCCCTTTCGGGGGACCCCTACGACTGTCCGTTGCAAACGTAACGCCTTGCGAAAAATATCGTTTCGTTAAAAGGACAGTAGGGGACGCCTGTCCCTACAAATATAAATATCGTTCTTTTGCCTACGTACCGTTTTTCTTTAAACCTTCGTTTTCAAACGGGAGCACCAAGGCACTCCCCCTACGGGTTGCGGGGGGGTTACGTTTGCATCTCGCCGTATATTACCGTTATTTCATAAATATCTCTTCATATGCGCGAATGAGCCTTCTGCGGGTGGCTTCAAACTTCTCCGCATCAAATTCAACGCTCCGAAAGCTCTCGAAGACCTCGGCGCAAATGCTGTCTGCCAGGGGCTTATTCTTCTCTGCCAGAGTAACGAGCATAGAATATTCCTCGGCGCTCTCGCGGTGGTTCTCAAGCCTTATGGACATCCAGCCTCCGCCGTCGCCGGGGTAGATGAGCTTGTCGTCTCCCGGAGGGAGGATGCTCTCGCTGCCTGCGTTTACGTGGCCGGGGCAGCTGATCTCAAAGGGGTTGCAGTTGTCCTGATAGGCGTTGACCGTCCAATGGAGGTATCCCGTCAGCCCGTATTTATAGTTGCCCCAGAAAAGATATCGGGTGCAAAGGAGGGGGATATCCATAAATCTGTTTATATAGCCGCCCTCTCTCGGATAGAGGCAAACGTAGTGCCATATCTCGTCTCCTGCCTCGCGATATGAGTCAAAGATCTCGCGGTGGGCCTCGTATTCATCTGCGCGGGGCACCCATATATCAAGGGCTCCGTAGATAGGGGCGCCGCTTGTTGCATCGTAGAGGCGAAGCTCGGGAATATATTTTCTGATAAGGGAAACAACGGCTCTGTAGGTGAGAGAGTTTATCTCGTTGGGCTCATCGCAAACGCCCATAAAGAACATATCGCCGTTAAGCCAGCCGTTTTTTGCAAGGTTGCTTCTCAGCGCCGTCAGATACTGGCGAAGATACTCGTAGCCCTCGTAGCTGAGAAGGTCAACGTTTTTGTGGTAGATATCGGGCGCCTCCCAGGAGCGGCGAAAGCCGCAGCCCTCAATGAGAAATTTCTTAAAGCCCATTTCTCGGGCCTTTTTAACGTATCTGTTGAAATATGAAAAATCAAAGCTCCATTTTCCGTCCTCGTATCTCTCTCGGGGCCATCTGACGTACAGCATATTCTGATGCTGACGGCGAAGCAGGGAAAGATACTGATTTTCAAGGCGGGAGAACTGGTCCGTTTTATTGAGCTTATGATGGACCTTGATATCCCACGCGCTGAGGCCCATGACCATATTGAGGCGCTCTTTGGGAAGCTCTGCCCTTGCGACTTCGATAGAAACGGGAACGCTGACGGTGCTTTCGCTGTCCTCAATGCGGATACTGCCCTCTATTTTTTCGGGAGCGTGGCGCACCACTGAAACGGCAACGTAGATAGTCGCCGTACCGTGAGAAAAGGTCACCTTATCCTTTATGGGAACAAGGCAATCGTTGACCTCAAAGGGCGCCGTTCTCTCGGGGAAATGGGGAGCGGGCTCGCTTATTCCGGGGCAGCTCTCAACGGGGATGGGGCGTGCAAAATAAAGCTCCGCCGAAAAGCCCTCGGAAGAGACCTTGAGCTCTTTGCCTGAAATATTTGTGAGATGTATCTGAAAGGCCGCGTATCCGCCGCGAAGGCAGAGAAGCTCGGCCCTGTCCTTTCCCTCGGGGTATTCTTCTATATCGGGGTATGTCCAGACGCAGGACGGGATCACCTGATGCTTCATGGGCTGCTCCTTAATTAAAATATGAATTAAGAATACCATACCCGAAGAAAAATTTCAACAGTTAGCCCGAAACTTGCTCCGCCCTCTCCTCCTTTTTTTCTTCATTTTTCTCTGCGATCATCTCCAAAAGCAGGGATATATCCTCTCTTGCAAGGTCGCTCATCTGCCTTGAGCGCTCGGAGAGCTTTTCTCTGTCGGTGCAATGCCTTGCCGCAAAAACGGCGTAATAGAGGTCGTTTTCCGAAAAAGAGAAAGCGTCAAGAGTGCCGAAAACGCCTAAATATTCCATAGTGCTTCGCACCTTGCAGTCGTAGGAGAGGGCAACGCAGGCTACCCCCGCCATCACGGCGGCGAGAAGAAAATGAAGCCTCATTCCGATGCAGAATTCCGCCCCCGAAACAAGGTGCAAAACGTCCTCCATATTGCGGCAATCCGCAACGGCGCCCTCGGTGAGATGGGCGGCTCTTCGGCATATCTCAAGGTCGTATTCCCTTTGCATGGGAACGAAAACGGGTATTGCCCCTTCAGCCCTTATTCGGTTCACTGCCGCGGCAACGCAAAGAAGGTCCACCTGCCGCTCCCCCCGACACTCTCTGAGAGAAACTGCAAAATATCTCTTTCCCCCGAGGGAGCGAAGGCAGGAGAGGGGCCTTTCCTTTACCTTCGGCGGGTAATCCAGAAATACGGGGTCTGCGGAAAGGAAAAGACCTTCTCCCTCGGACTTTAGAATGCGTCGGCACTCATCAAAGGATGCCTTTTCCCGAAGGGAGATGCGTTCCGCCTTTTCAAGAATGCCCCGCAGCTTTTTCTTTTGAGAGAGGGGACCGATGCCGTTTGCATAGATATATATCCTGCAGCCGAGGAGGGCGGCCAGGCGCAGAAGGGTCTTATAGTAAAAAAGGCTTTTGCTGCTTGTGCTGTCCTGCAAGAGGCTTCCTCCGCCGAAAACGAAGATATCCGCCGTTAAAAGATCATATAATAGGGAGAAGACGTCCCGCCGTGCAATTGCAACGGGGATAAGAGGGCCCGTTCTTTTTTCAAGGTATCTGTCCCTGTTTATAACGAACACGCGGGTGTCGGGGGCGGTCTTTTCTATTTGAGATATGATTGCAGAGAGCATAGCCTCGTCGCCGATGCTGCCGTAGCCGTAATAGCCTCCGATGACCACCTTCGGGCCTTTATTTCTTTTTTCTTTCATATCAAACCTTCCTTTCAGGCTTATTATTCCCAAAAGGAAGAGGCGGTAATCAAAAATAGATGTTGCCAAAGGGCCGCGCCGATGATAAAATATAGGTATATCCCCCCTTAAAAAGGAGATAATATGATAGCAAAGGATATTATCACAAAGGAAAAGATAGAAGAAAGCCTCCGCGGGCTTTCGGATATTGATATTGAGATATACGGGACCCTTGATTCCACCAATACCGTTGCCGTCACCCGCGCTCTTTCGGGCTGCAGGGAATGGCATACGGTCATCGCAGGGGCGCAGACTGCGGGGCAGGGCCGCCTCGGCAGGAGCTTTTTCTCCCCCGGGGATACGGGCATCTATATGAGCACCGTGCTTTTCCCGATGACCGACGGGGCAGAGACCGCCCGCATCACGGGAATTGCCGCTCTTGCGGCGGCAGATGCCGTTGAGAGAGAATGCGGTGTCAGGGTGGGCATCAAATGGGTTAACGATATCTATAAGGAAGGGAAAAAGGTAGCGGGCATTCTTGCAAAGTCCGTTTTCTCTTCGGGCAGCACTCCCTCGGCCGTCATTCTCGGCATAGGCATAAACGTGTATCGTCCCGATGGGGATTTCCCCGAAGAGATAAGGGGCATTGCGGGCTTTCTTTCAGAGGATAGGCGAGAGGGGCTTCGCTCGCGGATATGCGCATCCTTTCTCTCGGAGCTTTATAAAAGATATTCAGAGCTTTTGTCGGAGAGCCACGCCGAGGAATACAGAGAGCGCTGTATAACTCTCAACAAGAGAGTCCTCGTCCGAAGGTCAGACGGAGAGGAAAGAGAGGCCACGGCCATTTCGGTAGACTCCGATTTTCGCCTTTTGGTGGAATACCCCGACGGTAAGCGGGAGTATCTTTATTCAGGCGAGGTAAGCGCCGCGCTTTGAGCGGTCGAAAAAGGGGCTTAAATAACCCTTGACAAAACGGAATATCTCGTATAGAATATTAGTATAATACTTAAGTAAAGGAGAAAAGACCAATGGCTGATAACGAAATTTTCGAGACAGAAGAAGAAGTTCTCGTTTATACCCTTACAGACGAAGAAGGCAACGAAGCTGAATACGAGCTTATCGGAACCCTTGAGGATGGCGGCAAGAAGTATTGCGCTCTCATCCCCTATACAGAGGATGATGCTGATCCTGAGGAGTATATCGTTCTCCGCGTTGAGCAGAGCGAGGAAGATCCCGATGAAGAGATCCTCGTTTCCATCGACGATGATGAGGAGTTCGACCGCATCGCTGATATCTTCGACGATGAGTTCGCTGATATCGACTACGATATGGCGCCTGAGGCATAATTTTTTTGGCTCAATGCCTGCGGTGTGCGTGTTGAAGTTATGTAATTAAACCCACAATTAATTAAAGGAGTTCAACCTTCGGGCGGGTATGCAGGCCTCCCGTCAGCCTCTCCTTTGACAGGCGAAACGGACGTTGGAAGCACAAAATCCGAGGCGAGAACACCGCCTTGCATATGCAGGGTTTTTTAATTACCGCTTTTCACGGCACGGCGGGCGATAATAAAAAGACAGGACGGCTCAGCCGTCCTGTCTTTTTTTATATTTCAGCTTTGGTTACCGTGGCTTTGATGACGGAATCCGTTCTGCGAAGCTCGCTGTCCACCCTTGAAAAGACTGACGAGAGCTTTGCCTTTGCGGCTACAAGGTCGGAGTTTACCTTTCTTGCATCTCTCAGCGCCTTTTCTATCTTTTTCTTGACTGATAGGTTGATGAAGACGTTGTCTATCCAAAGATCGCAAAAGAGAGTGATGGAATTGATGTTGATCTTCGTATCCCAATCAATGCTGACGTCGCAAAGCTCGGTCCTCAGCCTGCCCATACGGATGCCGAGACTGACCACGAGGCTCTCGGCGCGGTTGATATACTGATGCTTTTGGTAATCCACGGTACCTCTGTCCCTGTAGAGATCCTGCTTTGCATACATAAGAGCTTCTCTGAAGCAATCGCATATCTCATCGGAGATGGAGATAACGGAGTCGCAGGCATCCATGGCCTCCGAAAGCTCCTTTTTATCCTTTTCAAGCTTAGCGGCCTTTTCAAGAAGCAGGGAGAGCTCACGGGAAAGGGGCGAGTCCTTTTTCAGTATCAGCTCCTGCTTTTCCAAAAGAAGCTTTTCGTAGCGCTCCTCGCAGCCCTCGAGGGGAAGCCTTTCCTCGCATATGGAGTCTATCTCCCTTTTCAGGGCGTTCAGCTCCTCAAGGCAGGTATCGTATTTCAGCTTCGCTTCAAGAACCTCGCGCCGCTCCTTTTCAAGCATTTTTTTGCGCTGGCCGAGAACGGTATAATAGAGGTTTGAAAAGCTGAGCTTTTCAAGGTCGATAACGTCCTCCTGCTGCTTATCGTATATTTTGGAAAGATCGAGAAGGGTAGCGGAAATGCTGTCTCTCTCCCGTCTCTTTTCTTCTGTGAGCCGATCGAGATATTGCTTTTTTACTATCATACGGCGAAGCTCAACGAGATCGCTGATATCGTAAGTCGTCATATTTGCCTCCTTTTGATCGGGAAGTGTTCTGATATGATTTTATCAAGGCCTGCGATTTCTGTCAAGCTGTCATTTTACCAAATACTCATTTTTGGTAAGAAAAAGCACAGTTGGGGCGACATTGTTCGCCCGATTATCGGTACGATAGCGGACAATTTAAAATACCGATATTTTGTCGGCGTAATGAACGGACATGTTGTAGGGACAGGCATCCTCGACGGGAACCCCCAAAAGCTCACGAGTTCCCTTTCGGGGAACCCCTACGACTGTCCGTTGCAGACGGATGGTCTCCCTGTAAATATCGTTTCTGTTCGCGGACAGTCGGGGACGCCTGTCCCTACAACAACGTATGTCTTTACCGTTAGTTTGTGCAACAAATTTCATTTGGTTCGCGTGCAGATATGAGGACGTGCAATGCACGCCCCTACATTAATGTAACCGCATATCTCCCCCTCAGGCCCAAATATGAAGAATAAAAGCTGTCGCAAATGTGCAAAATGCGACAGCTCTTTTCTATTCAAGACTTCCTATGGCGCCTGAGATGAATCGGGCGAGAAGGTTTGCGTCAACTCCGTTGAGAGAGCCGTCGGAATTGGTATCCGCGGCGGCGGTCTGAGCCTCGGTAAAGGCAAGAGAGCCTGCGAGATACTGCTTAAAGTAGTTCTGGTCCTTTCCGTTGATCGCGCCGTCGCCGTTAACGTCGCCCTTTTTTGTGAGAGAGGGGGTAGGTGTTATATCGGTCATTGCGCCGCAGATGCATCGGCGGGCCTTTATGCCCTGAGCGGTATAGGTGGGCTCAACTATCGTCTCAAAGGCCTCGGAGTAGGTGTGGGTCTCCGTATAGGTCACAGAGCAATTGGAGCACACCTTTTTGTGATGAGTGCCGCTTGAGTTTTGATAGGTATAGGAGTGGTCGCCTGCGCAGTCCTTATAAGCATAATAATCCGTAACGGTGCCGTCGGGAAGAGGGCCGAACTGATATGCGGCGAGGGCATCCTCGTCACTTGCAAAGGCCATAAATTCTATCTCTACGGTAAGATCTGCGGGGATGGACATATCGGTTTCGAAAAGGTCAAGACGGATACGCGTTATTTCACCTGTCCATCTGCCCGTCATATACATGGGAACGGTAATATATATTTGGTTAGCAGCTACGGGAACAGTATGGGAATAAAAGCCGCCTGAATCAAAGGAATAGATAGCAATATTTGAGCTGTAGCCTATAGGCTCCTTCAGCTTTATCAGTATATAAGGATATTCCTCTCCTCTTAAGGGTTTTGCAAATCCACT
Organism: Candidatus Avispirillum sp.; assembly: GCA_045545335.1. Taxonomy (GTDB): domain Bacteria; phylum Bacillota; class Clostridia; order Oscillospirales; family CAG-272; genus Avispirillum. The sequence continues at coordinate 7,469 of JAZQAS010000066.1, forward strand.
CACTGTAAAATTGACGTAGGGGTCTATTCCGCCTTTTTTTACGCTAAGCAGAAAAGCATCCTTTGATATACTGTAGGAAATGTCCGTATTGATAGGTGAATAAGCTATTCTTTCAAGTATGCCTGCAGGAAGAAACTCGGGAGAAACAGAAGAAAGCTCACCCTGAGATTCAATATATGAAAGAGAGCCCTGCTTTTCGCATACTGGAGTATCGTTCCAGACCATTGCAACACCGTTGATAACGGCTCTTGCCCCTCCCCCTGAGTCGGAGGTCAGGTTTCTCTGGGTATAGGTGCCGTCCTTTAAGGTAACGAAGCTTGCGCTTCCGCCGCCGTCAAGATAGAAAACGCTGTTATAGTCAAGCTCGCGGCAGAGCTTGTAAGCATCCTTGAATTTAAGACCCACGTATTTTCCCGCTCTTGAGGTATGAACACCGCAAAACATAACGGTGCCGTCATCCTTGATACCGATGAGGGACGTGGGATATTCGCTTGTATCGGGATTGTCCTGAACCAGCTCATCGTCGACCATAGTGTATATATGACCACCGATAGCATCCTCTACGCTGTGCCAAAGCTCGGTGTTTCCGAATTTATCAATAAGGGAAGCATCGAAGGTAACGGTATCGCCAACAAAGAAGGCCCCCTTAAGATCGGCTATTCTTGAGCCGCGGGCTGTGAGAACGATGGTGCTCTCGCCGATTGCGGGACGGGTGGTGGATCCCTCGGGATATATGGCAACCACCTTTGCCGTCACCTTGCCGTCAACGGTGAAGGCAGCGTCCTCGGTGGAGAGCTCCACCTCGTAGGAGTCGTTTAATGCGTAATTTGAGCTGTTTATGCGGTGGTTGTAGACCACGAGAGAATCCCATGCCGGAAGACGGTTAAGTCCGTCGGCTGTAAGGATTGCGCCTGCGCTTTCGTTATTAATGGTAACCGTGATATGAGGAGATCCAACAACGGGCTGATTCTTATCGGTGATACCGAAGGCCGCCTTCTGGCTTGCGTGAGTGGAGGCTCCGCTTGTGTTGGCATAGTTTTCCATGCCGAACTCCTGAGTCGCCCAGATCTCGCGGTCAATTATCATAACGCCGCGGGTGGTGCAGAGAGTTTTCTTCGTAACGTTTGAGTTGGAATTCACCGCAGTCATCCAAAGGTCGCCGTTGAGGGCTGCGAGAACGGTCTTTCCGTCTTTGGAATGATTTTTTGCCGCCGTCGCCATAGTGGTCCTTGAAACGGTATAGGTGCCGCAGTTTATAACGTCAATGGAGAGGTTGGTGTTTGAAAGGTCGCATTCGGCAAGCCTCAGGGTCTTATTGGTGCCGTAATAGCCGGAGAGGGCCATTTCCGTGTAGCGCACTCCCGTTTTTGTGCCGTTTGCCAGAGTGATCTCCTCATAGAATCTGCCGCTCTCGCCCGTCACCGTGCCAACGGGGTCTGATAGGGATAAGGCAGGAAGGGACAGAGAAGAGAGAAGGGACAGCGCCGAAAGAAAGAGGGAAATTAGCTTTTTCATTTTCATCATTATTTTTTTCTTGCCTCAAGGCAGTTTATCTTGATCCCCTGAGAGGAGAAGTTGCGCTCGTATTCAGTCATAATATTGGTTTCGGCTCTTTCGCTTGCGTGAAGATCGCGGGAAACGAAGGTAAGCTCAAAGCCCGCCTCGTTTTCAACGGATTCAAGAGAAAAGTCGAAAAGCTCAACGTTGTCCGTCTTGAAGCGGAAGTAGCCGCCCTTTTTCAGAATACGGAGATATCTCTTGAGAAAATCGGGGTGGGTGAGGCGGCGGTTTGCATAGCCGTTCTTCGTCCAGGGGTCGGAGAAGTTTGCATAAACCGTGTCAAGGCTCTCCTCGTCGAATATCTCATCAAGGGTGGAGGCATCGCAGTTCATAAAGCGAACGTTTCCGCGCATCTCGAGAGGGATATCCCATCTTTCACCGTCGTATATGGTTCCGTCGGGGGTCTTCCAGCCGCCGTGGCTGTCAAGCTGTCCGAGGCCTCTGCCTGTTGCATATTTCTCTGCGGCAACGACGATAACGTCGTCAACGCGCTCCATCGCTATGTAGTTGTAATCGGGCTCAAGCTTTGAAAGCTGACAGACAAAATCGCCCTTTCCGCAGCCTATCTCGATGCGAAGGGGCTTTTCTTCTGCAAAAGCGGTCTTGTATTCGCCTCCCGCAACAAATAAAGCGGAAAGCTGTGAAAGTCTTTCGCCGCCGCGGCGTTTTTTTCTCATTCTCATATTGAAATACGTCTTTCTTTTTGATAAAATAGAATTACTATCGAGAAGTATATCATAAAGTAAGATAAAAATCTATATTTTTCTTAAAAATCGCCGAAAGGAGGACAATGCTGTGGACGTTAAGAGCTTTGCAACTGAGCTTGCAAGATCGCTGACAAGAAGGGGCATCTCAAAGGAGCTTGCCGTGAAGCACGCCGTCAGCCTTGTCAGAACGTTCGATGAGGACGATTTAAGAGAGATCACAGCGTACACGTCGAGCGAGGATTTTGCCGATCTTTCGGATAGCCTTGCCGATCTTATAAAGGAAAAGGAAGAGCGCCCTGCCTCCCCCGCCCCCCAGGGTGCGGCAATGGCGGCAGAGGAGCCCGAGAGGGCCTCTATCGCAACGGGAGAGATCCCCATCCCGAAGATCTCGGATGCGGGAGTGCGCCTTGCAGATACGCAAACGATCCCCACGGTGCATACGAGAGCCTTCCCCGCGGTAAAGCCCTCCGAGACTTCGCCCTCATATGAGGATATGAAGACCAAGGAGGTGGGCATTGTCCGCGAAGAAGCGCAGGACAGCGCTAAAACTCAGGTATTCTCCGCAGTTTCCGCCCCCGCAGATGAGGTGGCGGACAGCTCGAAAACTCAGATATTTTCCGCAGTTGGCGCCGAAAAGGAAGAGGAGAGCGCAGACAGCGCAAAAACTCAGGTCTTTGCAAGCGTTGCCCCCGAGGAGGAAAGCGCCGAGAAAACGAGAGCCTTCAAGGCAGTAAAGACAGATAGCGCGCCCGTCGGCGACTGGACCGAAATGGATGACGGAGGCGAAGGCGCCGTAGTTGATATTATCTATGAAGAAAGCTCCGATCAGGAGATATATCTTGACCGCGAGGAGAGCGATGAGAGCGATAAGGTTGCCCTCACAAAGAGAGGCCGCGCCTTTTTCTGGACCATTGCCGTCGGCACCTCTCCCATCAGCATCACCGCAGCCGTTCTCGTTCTTGCAATATTCGCCCTCGGAATACTGACGGTATGCGCCCTTATTGCGGCTTGCCTCATTCTCGTTTGCGCTGAGGCTGTTGCAGGCTCAGGCCTGACCCTTGTGGGACTTATCTACGGAGCGATACAGATAATAGAGGGCAATACGGCAACGGGCCTTTTCGAGATAGGCCTCGGTGTTGCCGCAGGCGGCGCGGCTCTTGCCCTTGGCATACTCACCTATAATTTTGCCGTCCGCGTTCTCCCCTATGCAATGAAGCAGCTCATCACCTTCGAGGGCTACAGCCTCAGGAGAGTGGGCCCCATGATAAACCGTTTCAGAGAGGAGTGTAACAGACTGTGAAAAGAAAATCAAAGCTGTTCCTTCTCGTTGCGGGAATAATATTTGCCGCAGGCGTTCTTCTCTGCCTTGTGGCGCTTGGAGTAGGCTCCTCCACCGATGAGCAGCTCTTTGCCGCAAAGGTGGGCGAGGATAAGGTGTATACCTATAAGTTCGGCGACGGAGAAACGGATAAGATAAAGATCTCCGTCACCGATGCAGACGTAAATATCTACGGCGGCAGCGACAGGTCCTATATGGAGGTCGTAAACTTCAATGAAAACCTTTGCAGCTATTCGGGCAACAGCGCCGTTATAAGCTTCAAGGAGGCGTCGGAGATCAAGGATATCACGGGATTTTGGGAGAGCGGCCTTTCCTTCAAGGGCCTTCGCTATCTCCTGCTCCCCACGTCGGGCAGCGGCAAGAAGACCGTGAACGTCTATATTGATAATATCGAATACGTAAAGATCTTTGATATAACCGTGGGCAAGGGCAACGTGACCGTGACGGGTATAGACAGCGAAACGGATATCAACGTCTCCCTCAAGAGCGGCACCGTGGCGCTTGCGGATATCGAGACCGAGTCCTGCATAAACGTAAAGGCCGTGGGAGATATAGCAAGCAACGTAAGCTTTAAGAACGTCAATGCAAGAAACGTCACCGTAAATGCAAAGCGCGCAAAGTTTGTGGGCGAGGGCTTTATCTCAAACGAATGCACCATGAACATAACAACGGGCAGCGTCACCACGGATATCACCCCCGAGCTTCCTCAGTATGAGATAAGAGTGCAGGCAAAGGGCAAGCTCACCGTTGATACAGAGCCCTATCTTGATTTTTATAAGTATTCAACCCTTGAGAGCACTCAGGGCGGAGAGGGCGATGAGGAGACGGAGCTCTCCATCTTCACCGTCGCAGGCGACGATCTTTCCGTATCTCTTGATACCCCCGCCGCGGAGGGTTCGGATAATACAGAAGAACAACAGTAAAGGAAAAAAGAAATGGAATTCAAATTCAGAACGAGAGGCGTTTGCGCTTCCGAAATAAATTTTGAGCTTGAGGACGGCATCGTTTATAACGTTTCCTTCAGAGGCGGATGCAACGGAAACCTCAAGGCTATATCAAAGCTCGTAGAGGGCAAGAGCGCTGCTGAGGTCTCAGAGATCCTTGAGGGCAACACCTGCGGCTTTAAGGACACCTCCTGCGCAGACCAGCTTGCAAAGGCATTGAAGCAGGCGATGGCAAAAGCCTGAGGCTTTTGCAGTGAAATCCACGCTGTGCGTGGGTGAAATCCGTCTTCGACGGGTGAAATATTTTCTTTGAAAATGTGAAATATCCCTTCGGGATGTGAATGAATTTTAATAAAAAGCTTATCGATTCGCTCGAGATCCCACTTCGTGCCCTCCCTTGGGTCGGGTTCGACTCCGCAAATGCCGCCCCGTGGCATTTGCTCCGCTCAGGATGACAGCGAGCGAGGTGGCGAAAGTACAAATATTAACAAACGCTACGGCAGTGCAGTTATTTAGTTAATATCCATACCCATAGCGTAAAGCTTCTTTGCTTCTTTCTTTTCAAAGAAAGAAGAGAAAATAACCGTATATTTTTAAGGAGGGCGGCGTGAGCCGCGTTTACCGATAATGTATAATATCAAAACAGCAAATGCGAACATTGAGCTTCGCTGCGTGGAAAAGGGCATTTTCCGTGTCCGTATTTCCAAGACTGAAGAGTTCCCCGAGAGCCTTCTTTCAAAGTACAACATCCTCCGCGAGAGCGGCGAGTGCCCGTGTGCGATTTTTGAGAACAACACTCTCACCTGCGGCGCATTCTCTCTTACCGTTGACGGAGAGAGCGTAGTCCTCGGCGGCACGAAGTCCCCCGTAAAGTTTACATACGACGGCTTTGAGGGAAAGGATTACAAGAACAAGGGCTTCACTCTCGGCATCTCCCTTGACGACGAGGAGAGGATCTTCGGTCTCGGCGATGAATCCCGCGACCATATCGCTCGCCGCGGCACCGTTTCCAGAATCGATATCAGAAATATCGCGTCCTACGGTCCTATCCCCTATATCATGTCCTCAAACGGCTGGGGCGTGCTTCTTAACTGCACATACGCTTCCGTATTCGATATCGGAGCTGCTGACAAGAAACTTATCTCCATTTCCGCTCACAAGGGAATCGTAGACTTCTATATCTTCGCTCCCGAGTCCGGAAAGCTTGCAGATATCCTTGAGCTTCACGGACGTGTTGCAGGTAAGCCTATCATGATGCCTAAGTTCGCATACGGCTATACCTTCGTTCTCAACGAGCAGACAAACGCGCGCGAGATGCTTTACGATTGCCTTAACTTCCGCCGCGAGGATATCTCCTGCGATATGGTCGGCCTTGAGCCCCAATGGATGACAAAGCATTACGACGCATCTATCGATAAAAAGTGGGACGATGATCGCTTCTATCTCCCCGGATGGCTGCCTGAAAACCAGAGCGGTCCCGAAACATTTATGTAAGTCGGAGTCCAAGCGGTC
>JAZQAS010000067.1:0-18604 GCA_045545335.1 Candidatus Avispirillum sp.
TTCTTTTTTCATAGATAAATCCTCCGATTGTGTTTTTTCGACTGGCAGGTCGTTTCTATTCTATCACAATCGGAGGATTTTTTCTCATCGGTTAACCTCTTTTGAACCACGCGACTATCGCGTGGTTTTCGGTTTACAAAAAAATAACTGCCGCGATAGCGGCAGTTATTTAAAAGACGTAGTAAACTTAAATTACTTAAGCTCAACAGTAGCGCCTGCAGCTGTAAGCTTCTCCTTGAGTGCCTCAGCGTCTTCCTTGGAAGCGCCTTCCTTGATCTTGGAAGGAACGCCTTCAACCATATCCTTAGCTTCCTTAAGGCCGAGACCTGTGATCCCCCGAACAACCTTGATAACGTCGAGCTTCTTAGCGCCGAAGCTTGTCATAACAACGTCGAACTCAGTCTTCTCCTCAGCAGCGGGAGCAGCAGCGCCTGCAACAGCAACAGCAGCAACGGGAGCAGCGGATACGCCGAACTCTTCCTCGATAGCCTTAACGAGGTCAGCGAGCTCAAGAATAGTAAGGGCCTTGATTTCTTCAAGGATAGCAGTAGTCTTTTCGGATGCCATTTTAAGTACCTCCAAATAAATAGATAAATTTTTAAATTAATTTGTTTTGCAGCTTATGCTGCGAGGGCTGAATTATTCAGCTGCGGGAGCCTCTGCTTCTGCAGGAGCTTCCTCTGCGGATTCTCCACCGTTAGCCTTATCGATAACAGCCTGGAGTCCAACTGCGAGACCTGTGAGGGGTCCCATAAGAGAACCGAGCATTCTTCCGAGAAGAACTTCCTTGGGAGGAATGCTTGCGAGCTCTTCAACTACCTTAACGTCAACAACCTTGCCGTCAAGGAAACCGCCGCGAAGCTCGAAAGACTCGATCTTGTCTGCATATTCCTTGAGGACCTTTGCAGGAGCGATCGGATCGTCATAGCTGATTGCGAGAGCGTTCATGCCTTCAAGCTCGCCCTTGATATCGCCGAGACCTGCGATGTCAGCAGCACGGCCGATGAGGGAGTTCTTGATAACGGCATATTCAACGCCTGCCTTACGGAGATCAGCACGAAGCTTTGTATCATCCGCAACTGTGATACCCTGATACTTAACGAGCACACCGGAAGCGGCACGGCTCATCTTATCAGAAAGATCTGCAACGACAGCTTTTTTCTGTTCAAGGATCTTTTCACTGGGCATTGTAAATACCTCCTTGTAATATTTGTCCGACAGCCTGGAAAACAAAAAACGTCTTTTCCCAAAGGTCGAGAAAAGACATAGATATATCGTATATCGTGTCTCCTCGGCAGGAAAGCCTTCGCTTTTACCGTAACCTGCTGTCTTTGGTGAACATACGGATTATATCACTACCGAGGGGAAATGTCAATAGTTTTTTGAAAAATATTTTTATTAACGATTCGTTCGTGTTTTTTGCGTTTTTTCAGTTGTTCTATTGACATTTTGTTAACATATATTATATAATAGTCTCAATAAAAAATCAACAGGAGGTTTTAAAATGAACAACAACTACGATCCTAATCAGCAGCCTCAGTACGAGCAGCAGCAGTATTATCAGGATCCTGCTCAGCAGCAGTATTATCAGCAGCCCCTTTATGAGCAGCCCGCTCTTGATCCCACTCCCTTCTTTATTATGGCGATCATCGGTCTCGCTCTTGCCTTTAACGTGTCCGTTGCAGGAATTATCCTTTCAGCTATTGCACTTTCCAAGGCAAAGGCATACTTTGCGCAGGGCGGTGCTTGCGAGGGTAAGGCAAAGGTTGCAAAGATCCTTGCAACAGTTGGACTTTGGGCAGGTGTCGGTTTTACGGTCTTCTATTTCCTTTGCTTCATCATCGGCGTTATTATCGGACTCGCAGGCGGCGGAGCAGCTTACAGCGATTACAACGATATGCCCTTCTACTACTATTGATCAATAGAGAAACCCGCCGTCGGCGGGTTTCTTCATTTTCTCTTCACTTTTCTCTCTTCTCTTTTCACTGAAACAAAAAACGGCTGCAAACGCAGCCGTTTTTATTGTTTCTTTTACGCCTTGCCAACGGAACCGAAGAGCTCCATCTTTTCCTTGACTGTTGCCTTGATAGCAGCAGAGCCGGGAGCGAGAAGCTTTCTGGGGTCAAAGCCCTTACCCTGAAGGTCCTTGCCTGCCTCGATATATTCGCGAACTGCAGCGGAGAATGCGATCTGGCACTCGGTGTTAACGTTGATCTTAGCAACGCCGAGGGAGATAGCCTTCTTGATCATATCAGCGGGGATACCTGTACCGCCGTGGAGAACGAGGGGCATATCGCCTGTCTTCTGCTGGATAGCGTCAAGAGTCTCGAAGGAGAGACCTGCCCAGTTTTCGGGGTACTTACCATGGATGTTACCGATACCTGCAGCAAGCATGGAAACGCCGAGATCAGCGATGAGCTTGCACTCGTCGGGATCAGCGCACTCGCCCATACCAACTACGCCGTCCTCTTCGCCGCCGATAGAGCCTACCTCAGCCTCGATGGAAAGACCCTTCTCCTCGCAAACTGCGATGAGCTCCTTGGTCTTAGCAACGTTTTCCTCGATAGCGTAGTGAGAACCGTCGAACATGATGGAGGAGAAGCCTGCATCGATGCACTTGTAGCAGTCCTCATAGGTACCGTGGTCGAGGTGGAGAGCAACGGGAACTGTGATACCCATGCTTTCAACCATTGCGTCTACCATAGCTGCTACGGTCTTGAAGCCGCACATATACTTACCTGCACCTGCGGAAACACCGAGGATAACAGGGGACTTGAGCTCCTCAGCAGTTTCAAGAACTGCCTTTGTCCACTCAAGGTTGTTGATGTTGAACTGACCAACAGCATACTTGCCGGCCTTTGCCTTGACAAGCATCTCTTTTGCATTAACTAACATTTTTAATATCTCCTTTAAAGGTGGAAATTTCAATCAATTAATTATAACCCGAGAGCACGGGAAAAATCAAGTATTTTCGCGCATATTTTTGAGTTATGTTTATATGGTGTGCAAAAAGCTATAAAAATTACGTATTTCGGGTAAATATAATTGACAATAGGTCGCTGAGCGTTGTATAATTAAGATATAAAATATGTAGAAAAGGAAACGAGAATATGAGAAGAACAAAGATCGTTTGTACCATAGGTCCTGCAAGCAACAACGAAGAAACAATGGAGAAGATGCTTGAGGCAGGCCTGAACGTAGCCCGTCTCAACTTCTCTCACGGAACTCACGAGGAGCATAAGAAGACCATCGAGATGTTCAGAAAGGTCCGTGATAAGATGGAGATGTCCGCGGCGGTAATGCTTGATACCAAGGGCCCCGAGATAAGGCTCCGCCTTTTTGAGAACGGCAGCGTAATGCTCAACGAGGGCGACACCTTCATTCTCACAACGGAGGAGATCACGGGTAACGAGGAGAGAGTAAGCATTTCCTATAAGGACCTCCCCTCTCAGGTGTACGAGGGCGTTCGCATCCTGCTTGATGACGGTAAGCTCTCCATGATCGTAAAGGAAACGTCGGAGAAGGAGATCGTCTGCGTAGTTGAAAACGGCGGCGTGCTCAAGAACCGCAAGTCCATCAATATTCCCAATTTCCCCCTTGATATGCCCTATCTCAGCGAGGCAGATAAGGCAGACCTTCTTTTCGGTATCGAGAACGACGTAGACTACGTTGCCGCTTCCTTCGTCAGAAGCCGCGCCGATGTGGTAGCTCTCCGTAAGTTCCTTGATTATAACGGCGGCCATGATATCAAGATCATTGCAAAGATCGAGAATATGCAGGGCGTTGCCGATTTTGATAATATCCTTGCGGCGGCAGACGGCATCATGGTAGCGCGAGGAGATATGGGCGTTGAGATAGATTTTGAAAAGCTCCCCGGCCTTCAGAAGAGATTTATCCGTCAGTGCTATCAGGCAGGTAAGATAGTAATTACAGCAACTCAGATGCTTGAGTCTATGATCTCAAGCCGCACACCCACGAGAGCGGAGATAAGTGACGTTGCAAACGCAGTATTCGACGGCACCAGCGCTATCATGCTTTCCGGCGAGACTGCAATGGGTATTGATCCTCCCAACGTAGTAAGAGTAATGGGCAAGATCGCCCGTCAGGCAGAGAACGATGCCATCGCCCTTGAGTCATACGCGAAGTACCGCTATGAGGTAGACTATGCGGATACAACCAACGCTATCTGCGACGCGGCCTGCACAACGGCAAGAGACCTTAAGGCAGAGGCCATCATCGCGGTAACCAAGTCAGGCTACACGGCCCGCCTCGTATCAAAGTTCCGCCCGAGCCAGCTCATTATTGCAACAACGCCTGAGAAAAAGGTGTTCCATCAGCTTTCCATGTCCTGGGGCGTAGTTCCCGTTCTTGCTCTTGAGCAGGGAGATGCGGAAAAGCTCTTCCGCCACGCTATCGACTGCGCAAAGCAGATAGATGCGGTAAAGTCGGGAGATACGGTAGTAATCACGGGAGGCATTCCTCTCTCCGTAAACGGAACGACGAACACCCTCAAGGTAGAGACAGTAGATCAGAGATATTAAGAAAATCACCCCTTTCGGGGTGATTTTCAGTTATATTCGCCTTTGGCGAGTTATATTGCTTCGCAGTTATATTATGCTGCGCATAGTTATATTGCTTCGCAGTTAAGTTGCCTTTCGGGCAGATCTTAAAATATCGGGGAGCTGGGTGAGCATAATAGCCGCGAACATAAGGGCGCAGCCTATCCATTCTCTCGCCGTGGGGAGCTTTGGCGCACCGAGAAGGGCGGTGAAAACGATGGTTCCGAGAACTGCAAAAAGGGATTCAAGGCTCATAAGGATAGAGGCAACCGTAGGCTCCGTTCTTTGCTGACCAAGTATCTGGAGGGTATATGCAACTCCGCTTGAGAGAATGCCCGCGTATGCAACGGAGACCCATCCGCTCATAATGGCAGAGAGGTCGGGCTCTTCGAAAATGAACGTTGCAATGCCCGAAATGACGGCGCTTGTGAAAAACTGAATGCAGGATATGCGAACTCCGTCAAGAGGGGCGGCAAGGTTATCAATGGTAATGATGTGCAAGGCGAAAACCACCGCGCAGCAAAGGGTAACAAGGTCGCAGGGGAGGATGGAAAGGTCTCCCTGAATGCAGAGGAAATAAAGACCCGCCACCGCAACGCCAACGCTTGCCCAGACCAGGGGATGAACTCTTTTCTTTAAGAAGAGGCCGAAAACGGGAACGAGCACGATATAGAGCGCCGTAATAAATCCTGCCTTGTCGCTGGTGGTTCCGAGGGCGATGCCGTATTGCTGGAGCAGGGCGGCAACCGTGAGGATAACGCCGCAAAGCATACCGACGAGAAGAGTTTTCTTCTTCGTCTCTTTGGTAGGTGCCGAGTAGGTGCCCTTTTTCTTTTTGAAGGCATCGCCAAGTAGGATTATGGGGATGAGAAACGCTCCGCCGAGAACGCTTCTCAGAGCCTGATAGGTAAGGGGCCCCATGTAGTCCATGCCCTCGCTCTGAGCAACGAAGGTGGTGCCCCAGAGGATGGCGGCAACAAGGAGCATGATATTGCCGATAAACTTTTTTGATCTCATAGTTCTTAATGAAGCTTTCCGTATGGAAAGCCTCCAATTCTCTTCTCTTTTCTCTCTTATCTCTTCACTCATAAATATTCCCCTGCCGAAGGCAGGGGTGAATATTTATTTTGTTCTTTTTCTTGCAGGTCTGCGGTGCTTCGTACTGCACTGACGGTAGTCGAAGATGGGGGGGACCGTAGCCGCATTTCTGTCGAATTCGCGTCCGTCGCGCTTTGCCTTTGCCTCTTCAATAAGGAACCAGAGCTCGGTGATGATGGTCTCGCCCTCGCGGATATCGGGGAGGATAAGTCCGCCGTTTTCGTTGAGAACGGTCTCAGCCTCTTCAATGTGGCCAAGGTGGATGTGCGCCATTGTGGCGTAGAGGCGAACTCTGCCTATATTGCGAACAGCCTCGGGCATAGCGGCGTAAAGGGAGATAGCCTCGCTGTCCTTGCCCGCGCTGAGAAGTGTTTCCATTGCTTCCTTTGCGATAGAGATATCATCGGGGAGCATTCTTGCCGCATTGGTAAGGTGGAGAGAAGCGTTCTCAAGGTCGCCGATGCAGCGCTTGACAACGCTGCGGCCGTATTGCGCCCAGGCAGAGGGCTTGATGGCCTCGGATTTGTCAAGCTCCAGCCAGCCGTCGTTAAGTCTGCCCTCGGCAATGTAGGTCATACCGAGCTGGAGGTAAGCATACCAGTTGTCGCTGTCAGTTTCCTCGCAGGCCTTTTCCATAAGGCGGGTCCATTCGGGCTGAAGCATCCAGGAGATAGGTGCGTCGTCTGCCTCGTGAGAGAGGTATTTGCCCTCGTTGAGAAGGCTCAGCCAGTCTGCGTGCTCCTCGGAGAGGGTGCCGAAATCAAGGTGGGGAGCCATTTTTGGCTTTCCGTTCTTCTCGCGAAGGAGGTTTTCAAGAGCGCCCCAGCCGCTTCCGCAGAATTTAAGCTCGCCCGTTGCGGGGCTGGTTGCCATCTTTTTCGTATCTGCGAGGATCTCGTCCATTTCGTCGTCGGTGATGATCTCGTCAAGTCTGGCGCCGACCTCGGCCTTGGCATCCTGCCATTCGCCGTGAACGGTGTCGCCGTCAGCCTTAAGTGCGCCGAAGGCCTCAAGCCATTCCCATGTGGTGTGGGGAGGCATGGGCATACACTCGTATTGGGTGTGGCAGATACCGCCCTGAAGCTCAACGTATCTGTCGGGAGAGCCGTCCTCGGTAAGGTATTCCTGCCAGCGGTCGCCGCCGGGGTTCTGTCCCCAGCAGAAGAGCTTTCTGCCCTTCAGGCGGTATGTAGAAGCATAGATAAGTCCGTAGCCGTCGCTGTCAAGGCAGGCCTCAAACTTTCTTTTCTTGTGGGGGATGTTGTAGAAATAGTCGCCTGCCGCGGGAACGTTGATGGGATAGGTAACGTCGTCGCCGCGATACTCGGGGATGGGTGCAAGGCTCGTGTTGTTGTCTGCAACGAAGGCGCTGTCAGCGTTAACAACGATACGCGTGTCGGGCGTTTCGGGTGCTGCGATGTTGGTCCACCAGTACATGGGAACAACGTCGGGCAGGGGGTTGATGATCCTGTTTCTCGCAAAAAGCACCTTGGAGCCTGCAGGGAGGAAGAAATCCATCTGCTGAACCGTGCGGCGAATGCGGTGGAACTCGTACATACGGAGAACGGGTGTGCCGTCCTCAAGGGCCGTAGTTGTGGTGTATAAGGTATCGCAGGTGTGAACGTGGTGTCCGAACATACCGCAGTTCCATTCAATACCGCCGGAGGTCCAGGCGTTACGCACCGCAAGGTTGCAGGGGCGCATAATGGGGTTTGTGTAAAGGATGTCCCGTCCCTCCACCTTGTCGAAAAGGGACATAAGCTTTCCGCCCCATTCGGGTAGGAAAACCGCCTTTAAGTATTCGTTTTCAAGAACAACGCCGTTCATTTCCCTGTCGTGAAGCTCGCGGGAGTACATATCCTGCATCTTGTAGGGGAAGCAGGAGGGAACGTGGCCGTAGCCGATGAAGAGCTCGTCATCCTCGCCAACGCCTGAGTCGCCGTTTCTGTGCCAGAAGCCCAGCTTCTGAAGTCCGGGGAGGGAGGAGGTGCCGTTCATATCCTGGCAGGGCATATTAAACTTTATAAAATCGAGAGTGGTAGCCATAGCCGAACCATCCTTTCATATTCTCTTATCTTTCTCTCTTCACTTGCAAAGGTGAGGGATCACCTTCGTTATATCTCCGGCGCCCATAATGATTATCATATCGCGCTCTCCTGCATTGGCATTGAGATAGTCGGCAATGTCGGAGAACTGGGAAATAAAGCGGCATTTCTGCCCGAGGGAGCTTATCCTGTCGCAAAGGTCCTCGCTTGCAACGCCGTAGGTGTTGGTCTCGCGGGCGGAGTAAATGGGGGCAAGTATGATCTCGTGAGCCTTGCCGCCTGCAAGAGAGGAGGCAAAGTCGTCAAAGAGCTCAGCAGTTCTGGAATAGGTGTGGGGCTGGAAAACGCAGAATACCTTTTCGTAGTCCATCTGAGAAGCGGCCGAGAGGGTAACGGCGATCTCCGTGGGATGGTGAGCGTAGTCGGAGAAGACCTCAGAGCCGCAGGCGGCGTTCTCCTCTGCCTTGTCCATACGTCTTCCCGCGCCTGTAAAGCGCGCAAGGCCGCGGGCGATAGCCTCTCCGTCTGCTCCGCAAAGGTGAGCGCTTGCGGCCGCCGCCAAAGCATCGCAGATGCAGTGGGCGCCGGGCACCTTCAGCTCAACGTGGCAGAGAAGGGCGTTCATATAGTAGATGTTAAAGTGGCCGCAGCCGTAAACGAAGGAGATGTCGTCAGCTCTGTAGTCGGCTCCCTCGCATTCAACTCCGAAGGTGATGAGCCTTCCCTCAAAGCCCTCGGCCGCCTTCATAACGTCGTCGTCTCCGCAGTTAACGAGGGCGATGCCGCCGTCAGTCCTTGCCATAAAGCTTCTGTAGGAGTCGTGTATCTGCTTCATTGATTTGAAGTAGTCAACGTGGTCCATCTCAATGTTGAGAACAACGGCGATGGTGGGATAGAAATCAAGGAAGGAGTCCATATATTCGCAGGCCTCGAAAACGAAGAACCTATCTCCGCCGACGCGGTGATAGGAGCCAACGTCCTTCATAAGAGCACCGCAGGAAACGGTGGGGTCGAGGCCCGCCTCTGTGAAGACCAGCTCGGTCATTGAGGTAGTGGTGGATTTTCCGTGCATACCGGAGATGCCGATACGCTCTCCGTAGCCGGACATAAGATAGCCGAGATAGTCTGCGCGTGAGATGCAGGGAATGCCCTTTGCTCTTGCGGCAGCGTATTCGGGATTTGTTTCGGGAATGGCAACGGTGAAGATAAGAGCGTCGCAGCCCTCGATGTGAGAAGCGTCCTCCTCGTAGTAAACGGTAATGCCGAGAGCCTCAAGCCCCTCGGTAACGGAGGTCTTCGTCCTGTCGTAGCCCGATACCTTGTGTCCCCGCAGGGCAGAGATATGAGCAAGAGAGCACATGGAAACTCCGCCGATACCGCAGAAAAAGAGGTTCTTTGGGCCGTCGAGAAGCTTCGCGATCATCTGAGCACCGAAGTGGGTATTGTCAAGAGCCATAATAAACTCCTTATAATTATATAGTTAAATACAGTATATCATATATTACTAAAAAATGGAACAGGGAAGGAAAAAATAACAAAAATAAATCCTTGTAAAAGTACCGTTAAGATACTTTTACAAGGATCTTCTGTATTTTGGGATGGCCGTCAGGGAACGTATACTCCCGAAATGATAAGCTTGAAAATATACATATCCTTTGCGTCAATGCTTCCGTCGCCGTTTGCGTCAGCGGCGCTGAAGCTGATGGTGCCAAGGGTTCCCGTTATGTATTTTTTGAGAAGATTTGAATCCTTTGCAGTGCAGGCGCCGTCTCCGTCAAGGTCTCCTATGGGCTCCTCAAAGCCGCAGCGAATGCAGAAACCGTCGGCATAGCTGTGGTTAAGTGCGGGAGTGATAACGCTCTTGCAAACGGTGCATATCTCGGGGGTGGTGCAGGTAGCGGCCTCTCCCGGGGTGTGGGGCGGAGCCTCTTCAAGTATCTCGCCGCAGTCAACGCAGGTGCAGGGGGCCTTGCAGGAGGCAGCCTCGCCGGGGGTATGACCCGTAGCGTTTGCCGTTATGCGGTTGCAGCCTTCTCTTTCGCATACCTGATAGGTGGTGCAGGTGGGGCCTTCGCCGGGAAGATGGCCTAAGGGCTCTGAATAGTAGAGGGTTATCCAATAATAGAGACCTGAATATCTGTCGGAATCAAATCTGTAGAAGGCACCCTCATCGCAGACAGCGTCCCTCTTTTCAAGGAGGTAAGTATCTGTAATGCCGTTTAAGTCGGCAAAATACTCGTTTCCTCTCTCCATGGTTATGGAGTTGAGAGAGTCAAGGTCGCCCATATACCAGATGTAGGTAAGCTGTATGCACTTATAGAAAGCGTTGGTCTGCAGATGCTGAAGCGTATCGGGAACAACGATATGAGCGAGATTTATGCATTCGTAAAAGCAGTTGAGATTCAGTGTGGTGATACCCTCGGGGATATTAATGGCGTTGATACCCGAGCCCATAAATGCTCCTTTTCCAAGCTCGGTAAGCCCCTCGGGGAGAAACATGCTTCCGAGATCGCCCGTGTAGGCATAGGCATAATCGCCGATGCTCGTCACCGTAGAGGGTACGTATGCATGGTCAAGCCAATTGCAGCTGTAAAAGGCGTAATCTCCGATAGACTTAAGCCCCTCGGGAAGTATGACCTTTTCAAGATCGGAGCAGTTGTAAAGCTGATAATTTCCGATGGCCTCAATGCCGTCGGGCACCGTGATCTCGGTAACGACCTTTCCGTCCACGTAAAGACAGCCGCCGTTCAAGAGGGGGGAGGCGTTCTCGTTAACTGTTTCGGGGTCACTTCCAAAGGTGATATTGAACCAGCAATCGGTGTTCGGGATATGTACCTCCATAAGACTTTTGCATCCTGAAAAGGCTATGTTTTTAACAAGAGTGAGGGTAGAGGGGAGGTATATCTTCTCAAGTCCCGCGCAGAAATTGAAGGCGCCCGTTCCGATGCTCGTCACACCCTCGGGCACGCGAAGCTCGGTAAGTCTCTGGCAATGGAAGAATGCGGCGTCCTCGATTCTCTCAAGTCCCTCGGGAAGGGAGATGCTCTTAAGGTAGGAGCAGCCTGCGAACATACTGTGGGATACCGTCTTAATTCCTTCGCCGAGAACGGCGCTTTCGATCAAGGAGCCTTCAAAAACGTCTTCGCCGATGGTTTCAACGCTTCCCGGAATGGTGATGCTTCTGACGGAGGAGGCGTAGAATGCGAATTTGCATAGCTCCTTAAGTCCCTCGGGGAGAACGATATCTCCGAGAGACGCGCAGTTTGAAAAGGCGTATTCACCGATGTAAATGAGCCCTTCGGGGAAATTGATATCAGTGAGAGTTGAGCAAGAGTCGAACGTATGGGGTTCTATTCGGGTGATCTTTTCGGAGAGATGGAGCTTTGAGATCTTCTTGCAGCTTGAGAAAGCGTATGCTCCTATGGTATCAAGGGATGAGGGCAAAGAAATATCCGAAAGAGCGTAGCAGTTGCTGAATGCGTAGCCCCCGATAGATACTATGGTTTCGGGCAGTGAAACGGAAATAAGCGCCTGACAGTTATAAAAGGTGTAGGCCTGGATAGCCGTAAGGCTCTCGCCAAGCTCAACAGACGTAATGGCAAGACAGTTGTAGAAGGCACGTGAGCCGAGGCTCGTAAGGCTTGTGAGAGAGGGGATATCGGAAAGGAGAGAGCAGTTTTCAAAAGCGTTGTTTCCGATATGGGTGACGGTTCCCTCTGCCATAAGAGATGTAAGAGCAGAGCAACCGCTGAAGGCGTGGTTTCCCACGGTGCCCACGCCCTTGGGAAGAGAGACGCTTTCAAGAGATGCGCAACCGCTGAAGGTCTGGCCGTTTATAGCTTCGATGCTTTCGGGAAGCTCTATCGCCTTGAGATTTTTGCAGTCCTTGAAGGCGCCGCCGCCTATATTTGTAAGACCTGTGGGAAGGCTTACGCTTTCGAGAGCGTCACAGCGGTTGAATGCGTAGTCACCGAGAAAGGTAACGCTTTCGGGAATAGCTATGCTCTTAAAGCTCTTGCAGTCCTGAAAGGCGTTGTTTCCAACGGAGGTGAGGCTTTGGGGGAGTGTAACGTCCGAGAGGGAGATGCAGTTCCAGAATGCTGCGTTGCCGATAAGGGTGAGGTTTTGGGAAAGCACGATGGTCTCAAGACTTTTGCAGTCCTGAAAGCAGTTTACGCCTATTGCGGTAATACTGTCGGGAAGGGAGATATAAGTGATCCTCGAGTTCGAGAAAGCATACGCTCCAAGCTCGCAAACGCTGTCGTCGTCAGGTATGGAGGCATAGGTGCCGTACGAGGCAATGATCTTTTTTGCGCCAACGTCTGTAAGGCAGCCGTCTGCCGCCTTGTAATAAGCGTTGTCCCCGTCAACGGTGATGCTTTCAAGGGCGGGGCAGAAGGAGAAGCAGGCCTCCCCGATATAAACGGTGCTTTCGGGAATAGCAATGCTGTCAATGGAGGAGCAGTATGAAAAAGCATTTTTTCCTATTGAAGTCAGGGTAGAGGGAAGAGAAAAGCCTGAGAGGATCTCGCATTTTGAAAATGCGTAATCGCCGATGAAGCTAAGTCCCTCGGGCAGGGTAAAGGATGGCAGCCTGTTGCAGCCTGAAAAGGCTCTGTTGTCAATGGTCACAATACTTTTGGGAGTATTGATGCTTTTGAGCTGGTAGCAGTTTTCAAAAGCCCTTTTGCCTATGATCCGGATGCTGTCAGGCAGAGTCACCTTTTCGATGGACATACAGTAATAAAATGCGCTGTTTCCGATGGCCGTAACGGGATATCCGCCTATCTCCGAGGGTACGGTGACAACCGTTGAGGATTCATCGAATTTCGTAATGGTAGCGGTCTCGCTCTCCGTATCGAGCTTGTAGGAAAGTCCGTTTTCAAGTGTTCCCGTGATAGCGTCTGCTTTTGCGGGAACGGCAATAAGAACAGCTGTCAGGACCGCGGTCAGCACAAGGCACGGTATAAGGGTTACGTATCTTTTCAGCATATGAAGGATCCTTTCGTTTCAAAAGATGCTTTTCTATAACAACATTATAACACAAACGCAATGAAAATCAATGAAATATATAAACTCATCGTAAAAAGATGAAGACCGTTGTAAAAGCGGACGTAAAAAAGCATAAGCCCCTTTTGTATAAAGAAGGAGCTTATACTTATCTCCGATTATATATTTATATAAGTATATACCTAATCAACGGAATTGTCAAGAAAGTGTATCTTTAATAGAATATATATCGAGGTGAGTGATTATTATGGTTACACTTAAGATAGATAAGCTCCTTTCAGAGAAGGGTATCTCAAGATATGAGCTTGCAAAGAGAACGGGCATCAATTATCAGATAATTGATAATTATTATAAAAACAAGGTCAAGAGATACGACAGCTACGTTCTTGACAGGATATGCGCCGCCGCAGAGTGCGACGTTTCGGACCTTATAGAATATCTGCCCGAAAAATAAGTTTGTTAAAAAATCCATCAGTTTCCCGATAGTGCAAAAGCGCTATCGGGATTTTGCTTAAGAAAGCCTTGCTTTTTGAATGAAAAACTGCGGTTTTATCAAAAAAATTCAATAATTGTCTATACAAACGGATAGGTTTTGTGATATACTGTTAAATTAGTAAGTTATGCAAAAAATACACACTGTGAGGTAAAAATGATAGAAGTATCAAACCTTGTCAAGGTATACGGAACCAACGTTGCTCTTGACAATATCTCATTCTCCGCAGGAGAAAAGGAGATACTCGGCTTCCTCGGCCCCAACGGCGCGGGAAAGTCCACCTGCATGAATATCATGACGGGATATCTCTCCTCAAATTCCGGAGTAGTAAAGATCGGCGGCATTGATATTGCCGAAAAGCCCGATGAGGCAAAGCGCCTTATAGGCTTTCTTCCCGAGCAGCCTCCCGTATACGGAGATATGACGGTAGGCGAATATCTTGATTTCGTTTATGAGCTCAAGGGCTGTAAATATAACCGCAAAAAGCATCTTGAGGAGGTCTGCAAGGTTACCCGCATCTCCGACGTCCGCGGCCGCCTTATAAAGAACCTTTCCAAGGGCTACCGCCAGAGAGTGGGCATCGCTCAGGCACTTGTGGGCAACCCCAAGGTACTTATTTTTGATGAGCCCACCGTAGGCCTTGACCCTAAGCAGATAATCGAGGTCAGAAACCTTATAAGAACTCTCGGCCGTGAGCACACCGTCATCCTCTCCACCCATATCCTCTCCGAGGTGCAGGCCGTGGCAGACAGAATAATCATCATAAACGAGGGCAAGCTCCTCGCCGATGAAAAGACGGAGAATATCAACCGCACCATCAATGAGAATGCCCGCTATATGGTAAAGATCTGCGGACCTCAGCGCGAGGTGCTCTCTTCTCTCAAGGAGATCGAGGGCGTTTGCCATGCGGAGGTCTCCAGCGAAAGAGAGAAGGATAGCTTCACCTATCATATCGAGAGCGAGGCAGGCTTTGATATGAGAAAGAACCTCTTCTATGCAATGGCAGAGAAGGGCTGGCCCATCATCGCCCTTGAAGAGGAGGGCGTCTCCCTTGAGGACGTGTTCATTAAGCTGACGGAAACGGGCAGCGCAAATAAGGCAAAAGGAGGAAAGAGATAATGCTTGCGATCTATAAGCGCGAGATGCGCTCGTTTTTCACAACGCCAACAGGCTATATCTTTGCCGCAGTATTCCTCTGCGCCTCAGGCTTCCTTTTTGCTCTCTGCACGCTCCAGATGCAGACAAGCGACGTTTCCGCATATTTCCAGTTTCTTATGTATGCGTATATCATCGTCATCCCCCTTCTGACAATGAAATCCTTTGCCGAGGAGAAGAAGAACGGAACGGAGCAGCTCCTGCTCACCTCCCCCGTCAGCCTCATCTCCATGGTCCTTGCAAAGTTCCTCGCCGCATTCACCATGTTTGTGGGAACTCTCCTTGTTTCAAGCCTTGCAATGGCTATCCTCGGCCTCTATTCCGAGCCTAACTGGGCAAGAGTTATCGGATGCACCGTAGGCATCCTTCTCGTTGGCATCTGCTTTATCGCCATCGGCCTTTTCGTTTCCAGCCTCACTGATAATCAGTTCGTTGCCGCCATCGGCACCATCGCCCTTCTTGCGGCTCTCGTTGTGGTCGCCATCATAAACGGCCTTATAGATAACTATTATCTCAGACTCGTTCTTGACTGGATATCCATATATTCAAGATATATGAACTTCACCTACGGTATTTTCGACGTGGCAAGCGCATTCTATTATATCTCCATCTGCGTCGTATTCCTGTTTCTCACCGTGCGCGTCTATGAGAAGCGCAGACTTGCATAAGGAGGCGCCGTATGAGAAGAGAGAATTATTATAACGCAAAGAAAAAGAAGTTTGCCGTTTATCAGACAGCGCTGACAGCGCTCTTCATCGCCCTTGTGGTGGTGCTGAACGCAGCGTTTTATGCAATTGCAGAACATTTCCGCTGGTATATTGATATGACAGAGGGCCAGGTGTTCACCCTCTGCGCTGAGACCAAGGAACTTTTGGCAAGTGTGGAAAAAGATTCCGATAAGGAAGTCAACGTATATTTCACCGTAGAGCCCGATAAGATATACGCCGCAAGCCCCTATCTTTTCTACGTTTATCAGACAGCCCTCCAGATGGAGACTCAGTTTGATTATATAAACGTCGAGTGTGTGGACGTTGTAAAGAACCCCGGCTTCTATAAGCCGTATTATACAACTGCCGCGCAGGATATTTATACAACCAGCGTCCTCGTCACCTGCGGCGAGGAGTTCCGCCTTTTCAATCTTGAATCCTTCTTTATCAATAATGATGACGGCACCATCTGGGCTTATCAGGGAGAGTACCGAATCGTTTCCGCCATCCTTTCCATGACGGCGGCCGATATGCCCTCCGTCGTGTTCACAACGTCCCACGGCGAGACCGTCGGCGAGGATGCCAAAGCCTTTGTCAGCCTCTTTGAGGATGCAGGCTTTGACGTTGAGACCGTGGACCTTTCTAAGGACGATATCCCCGAGGATACCCGCATCATGGTAATAAACGATCCCGTTTATGACTTTGCAGGTATCGAGGCCGAGGGCGCAAACGAGATAGATAAGCTTGACAGCTTCCTTGATAGCTACGGCTGCCTCATGGTGTTCTCAAGCCCCGAGAATGCGGCCCGCCTCACAAATCTTTCCGAGTTCCTTTCCGAGTGGGGCATCGCCTTCACCGCGGATACCTACGTGAAGGATAGCGAGAACGCCCTCTCCGTTGACGGAAAGACCGTTCTCTGCGCATACGACGAGGACTCCCTCGGCGCATCCCTCTATCTTGATATCGCAAATCTCGATACTCCTCCCAGAACCGTCGTCAGAAACGCAATGCCCGTAAAGATGCTCTGGGATGAGGATGACGACCTTGAGGGAACCAAGGAGATATCTCCCGTCCTTCTCTCAAATGAGTCTGCCGTTTCCGTTAAGGACGGCAAGGAGGCAGAGCTTGGCGTGTCTCCTCTTATGACCGTGACCCGTGAAACGAGAATTGTTGATAACGAGTATTATTATTCCTACGTTCTTGCCTGCGGAAGCGCGGAATACACAAAGAGCGAGTGGCTCCTTTCCAATAGCTACGCAAACAGCGATATCATCTATAATGCAATGCGTATCACAGGCCGCGAGCGGGTCCTTGCGGATATCGAGTATAAGGTGCTTGACGATACGAGCCTTGATATAACCACCTCTCAGGCAAACGGCTGGACCGTCACTCTCACCGCAGTTGCTCCCGCGATCCTTGCCATTGCAGGCATTGCCGTCTGGGTAAGGAGAAAGAACTCATGAAGCGGCAGGGAATACTCATAATCGTAATAGCCTCCCTTTTTGCCGTAATGTGCGTTGCGTATTTCGCATTCATCAAGCCCATGACCACCCCCGAGGAAACACCGGAGCAGCCTCCCGAAACGGAGGAGGGCGAGGAGCTTGGCATATCCAACAGATTTTTCATGTTCGGCTCCATTGAGCGAGGGGATATAGATAATATCACCGTTGAGAATAAATACGGCAGCTATGCCTTTGAGAATGACGGAAAGGGTAATTTCCATATCAGAGGCTATGATTCCATCCCCTATGATAAGGAGCTTTTTGCAACTCTCGTAAATATCAGTTCCTATACTCTCTCAAAGACTAAGGTAGGCTCAAACCTCAGCGCCGAAAAGATAGCTGAGTACGGCCTTGACGAGCCTCAGGCAAGCTGGACCGTAACTGCCAAGGGTGGCGATAGCTTCAAGGTGTTCGTCGGCGACAGACTTCTCACAGGCGGCGGATACTATTGTATGCTTGAGGGCAGAAAGAGCGTGTACGTTCTGGGAACAGACGTTGAAAAAACGGTGCTCGTCCCCGTTGAGGGGTACGTAACTCCCGTGCTTTGCGCGGGCATCTCTCAGGATGATTACTATCTAACCGAGGATTTCACCATGTATAAGGACGGCGAGCAGCTCTTCAGCCTGCGCGTCGTTGATAAGGCGGAGCAGATAAATAAAGAGGCTCTTGCCGAGGTAATGATGGATTACCCCACGGATTATTATCCCAACAGCTCCCTTTACTATGAGCTCATCTATTCTTATATGGACCTTAAGGGCGATGCGTGCGTAAAGCTCGGCGCCACGGCTGAGGACTTTAAGAAGGTGGGACTTGACGAGCCCGCCCACGTTATCACCTTTAAGTATAACGGAGTGGATTTTGAGATAAAATTCTCAGCCCTCACCGAGGACGGCGTGTATTATGCAACGTCAAACCTTTATCCCAATATCATCTCCACCTGCCTTGCGGAAAAGTTTGAATATCTTGAGTACGATCTCATCAAATGGATAGATCAGTACGTTTTCCAGCAGTATATCACAAACGTTGAGGAGATGACCGTAAAGACCGATAAGGTAGAGGCGGCCTTCGCCCTTGCCCATTCCTTCAACGAGGAAGGCGATGCGCTCCTTTATGCAACGGCAAACGGCGAGCTTCTGGGAGAGGATCAGATATCCAATTTCAGACAGTATTATAAATCCTTCATTGCAGTAGCGATACAGGATTATTATACCAATGATGAATACTGTAAGCTGAGCGTGGAGGAGATGGAGGCCCTTATCGCAGATAAGGAAAAGGCGTATATGATCTTTACGTATACGACCCTGACGGGAGATAAGACCGAGATCGCATTCTATCAGTATTCAACGAGACACTCTCTCGTAACTGTCAACGGCGTCGGAGAATTCTACGTCCTCACAGACCTTGTGAAGAAGATAGAAAACGATACCGAGAGAATTCTCAAGGGCGAGACTGTCACCGCATTTGATAAGAACTAAATAAAAAAGGTTGCCTTCTTCTCTGCATTCTTAGCGGAGAAAGTACGAACACCACCAAGGGATTTTCTTTGGTGGTGTTTTTCTATTGACGTTAGCTTTCCAAAGCCTCCCTCCGAGAGGGAGGGGGACCGCGATAGCGGTGGAAGGAGCCTGCGTGACTTTGGAGTTTTGATAAGCTTTATTGTAACGCGCTCTCCCTCAGTCGCCTTCGGCGCCAGCTCCCTCCCGGAGGGAGCCTTTGTACGTCATACCTCTGCGGATAGTGGGTTAGGGCTTCTGCCCGATATTGTCCCAGCGTGAGCGCAGGGACGGTGCGAGGTGGGCGCCGCCAAATGGCGGTGGACATCCACGCGCTATGCTTGCCCCAGACGCGAGCGTCGGGAAATCGGAAAACAAGTGTTAATTGTATTATTCAAACGCCGTTTGAGAAAACTCAATAACGCAGTTGTTGAGTTTCAGCGCGTTTAATGCTATCATATTACCAGAAGGTGCGCACCTCTAATAATCATTTAGGAGGATTTTATGGCTGAATTGAAAATTGCGGAAGTGATTCTCCGCGA
>JAZQAS010000068.1:0-9717 GCA_045545335.1 Candidatus Avispirillum sp.
AAGATCAATGCTATACGGCGAAATAAAAAAGAAAAAATCCCCGCAAACCCGTAGGGGAGCCACTTCGAAACCCCTAAAAATTCGCAAGCTCATTTTCAGGGAACCCTCGGCTTCGTGCTCCCGTGGAATGAACGATAAGCACTATTGTTATGGCTGCAAGCAAAGCGAAGGCTCAAGATAAGTCCTTCCCCCGAAGAACTGGGGGAAGGGGGACCGCTTGCGGTGGATGAGGGTTTGCTACCTGGGCGCGAACTAAACTCAGAATTTAAATGTAGCTTAATATGGAGCGTTTATGAAAAATCCGGACTATATGCGCAGTAATTCTCAGAAATTGAGAAACAATATGACTCCGGAAGAACTTCATCTTTGGCTGGACTTTTTAAAAGGCCTTCCACATAATGTTCGGAGGCAAAAAACAATAGATAAATATATTCTTGACTTTTATATTCCGAAATTAAGGATAGCTATTGAAATTGACGGGAAACAGCACGGCAGAGAAGAAAACCGCAATGATGATATGGAGAGAGACCGCTTTCTTGCAGCAATGGACATCAAGGTGTTGAGATATACAAACGTTGAGGTCAACGAAAATTTTGCATCGGTATGCAAGGATATTTTGAAAGAGATTGAGCTTAGAAAAATTATCAAATAAAGCTTAACTCATCTATCAGACAGCTCCCGTCCAGATAGCAAACCCTCATCCGTCTCCCCCATATTGTCTATCTTAGCTTAAAATCCTCAGCCGGAAATATAGAAAGCAATAATCAAGCCTCACTCTAAGGAGCCACCTTCCCCCAGATCTTCGGGGGAAGGACTAATATAGGTCCTCGCACCTGCGAGGGCGGAGCGGACACCGAAAATAAAGAATAAATAATATAAATATAAACACAAGAGGTACAAATGGACATTTTACAGAGACTTTCGGATGAGCTTTCCATCAAGCTTTCCCAGATAGAGGCAACCGTTGCCCTTCTTGACGAGGGAAACACCGTTCCCTTTATTTCAAGATACCGCAAGGAGGTAACGGGCGGCCTTGACGATACTCAGCTCCGCGAGCTTTGCGACAGGCTCAACTATCTGAGAAATCTTGAGGAAAAGAAGGCAGACGTTAAAAATCTCATCGAGGCTCAGGGGCTTCTCACTCCCGAGCTTATTGAGGCCATAGAGGCGGCAGAGACCGTCACCGAGGTGGACGATATATACCGTCCCTTCCGCCCAAAGAGAAAGACCCGCGCAAGCGTTGCAAAGGAAAGAGGCCTTGAGCCCTTGGCTCTCCTTATCCTTGAGCAGAGGGCAGAGTATTCCCCCTCCATCGAAGAGGAGGCTGAGGCCTACGTTGACTGTGAAAAGGGCGTTGAGAACGCTCACGATGCAATTGCGGGCGCAAAGGATATCATTGCGGAGGCCGTCTCCGATAATGCGGATTACCGCCGCGAGATACGCCGTCTCACCTTTATGAACGGCACTATCTCCTCAAAGCAGGCAGGCGAGGGCGAGAGCGTATACGAGCAGTATTACGATTTCTCCGAGGCTGTAAAGACCGTTCCTCCCCACCGCATCCTGGCAATGAACCGCGGCGAAAAGGAGGAGATGCTGAAGGTCTCCGTTACCGTAGACTCCGATATCATCCTCAATTACCTTTTCTATATGGTGATAACCGATACCAAGTCCCCCGCATTTCGCTACGTTGCAAGCGCGGTGTGCGACAGCTACGACAGGCTTATCGCTCCTTCCATCGAGCGCGAGATACGCTCCACCCTCTTTGACGATGCAGGTGAGAGCGCAATAAAGCTCTTCTCCGAGAACCTTAAGAATCTTCTCATGCAGGCCCCCATCAAGGGCAAGACCGTCCTTGGCTACGACCCCGGCTACAGAACGGGCTGTAAGCTTGCGGTGGTGGATAAAACGGGAATGGTGCTTGATACCGCCGTTATCTACCCCACGAAGCCCCACGAGAGGATAGCTCAGTCGAAAAAGATCGTTCTCGATCTCATCAAAAAGTATGATATAGATATCGTTTCCATCGGAAACGGCACCGCAAGCGCGGAAAGTGAGCTTTTTATCGCCGAAACGCTTAAAGAGTGCAACAGCGGTACAAAATATATAATAGTAAGCGAGGCAGGCGCCTCCGTTTACTCCGCATCAAAGCAGGGCGCAGAGGAGTTCCCCGATTTCGACGTAACTCAGCGAAGCGCGGTATCCATCGCGAGAAGACTGCAGGACCCCCTTGCAGAGCTTGTTAAGATAGACCCCAAGGCCATCGGCGTCGGTCAGTATCAGCACGATATGAAGCCTGCGCGACTTGACGAGGCGCTGACAGGCGTTGTTGAGAGCTGCGTAAACTCCGTGGGCGTTGACCTCAATACCGCCTCCTATTCTCTCCTTTCCTATATCGCGGGCATCAATACCACGGCGGCAAAGAACATAGTGAAGTATCGCGATGAGAACGGCGAGTTCAAGTCAAGAGCTCAGGTGAAAAAGGTCCCCCGTATAGGCGATAAGGCATATCAGCAGTGTGCGGGATTTCTCCGTGTTCCCGGCTCTGAGGAGATACTTGACAATACGGGAGTTCATCCCGAGTCCTATGAGGCGGCAAGGGCTCTTCTTTCCGAGTTCGGCTATACCGCAGAGGACGTAAAGAAGGGCGGCCTTCGCGCTCTTCGCCGCGACGTGAGCGCCAGGGGAAGCGCCGCCGTTGCAGAAAAGCTCGGTATCGGCGAGCCCACGCTTATGGATATCGTAGGCGAGCTTGAAAAGCCCGGCCGCGATATACGAGACAGCCTTGCGGCTCCCGTCCTTCGCGACAGAGTCATCGAGATCACGGACCTTGAGCCCGGTATGATAATGAAGGGAACCGTGCGCAACGTTATAGACTTCGGCGCCTTCGTTGATATCGGCGTTCATCAGGACGGACTTGTGCATATCTCAGAGATCAGCGATAAGTTCATAAAGCACCCCGGCGAGGCTCTCAGCGTAGGCGATATCGTAACTGTCAAGATAAAGACCGTGGACGTTCGCAAAAAGCGCATCGGCCTGACCATGAAGGGACTGTAATTCTAATATTATTAGAAAAACAAAAGGCAAAAAACAGAAACGAAAACCCCAAAAAAGGGCGGAAAGTGCAATATGCACAAAGACAGCAAAGTAATTTTGGGAAAAAAACATCTTTAATTTATGCTCAAATACTGTTATAATAAATCACAGTAAAGTGCGGTAACTCCCACAATAGTACAGCCAAGGAGGATATAAAATGGCAAGCGTATCCCTTAAGCATATCTACAAAAAGTATCCCGGCGGCGTAACAGCCGTTTCCGACTTCTGCCTTGAGATCAAGGATAAGGAGTTTCTTATTCTCGTAGGACCTTCCGGTTGCGGTAAGACAACAACTCTCCGTATGATCGCAGGTCTTGAGGAGATCTCCGAGGGTGAGCTCTTCATCGGCGATAAGCTGGTTAACGACGTAGCTCCTAAGGATCGTGACATCGCGATGGTATTCCAGAACTACGCTCTGTACCCCCATATGACCGTATACGATAACATGGCATTCGGTCTTAAGCTTCGCAAGACTCCCAAGGAGGAGATCAAGCGCCGCGTTGAGGAAGCTGCAAGAATCCTCGATATCACCCACCTTCTCGACAGAAAGCCTAAGGCTCTTTCCGGTGGTCAGAAGCAGAGAGTTGCGCTCGGACGTGCTATCGTTCGTAAGCCTACAGTATTCCTTCTTGTCGAGCCTCTGTCAAACCTTGACGCTAAGCTCCGTGCAACCATGAGAACTGAGCTTACAAAGATCCACCAGAGAATCGGAACAACGTTTATCTACGTAACACACGACCAGACCGAGGCTATGACCATGGCTACAAGAATCGTAGTTATGAAGGACGGTCTTATCCAGCAGGTAGATACACCTCAGAACCTCTATGATGAGCCTATCAACCTCTTCGTTGCAGGCTTTATCGGCACACCTCAGATGAACTTCGTATCCTGCGAAGTAGAAGAAGACGGCAACGACCTCTTCCTCAACTTCGGTTCCTCTTCCGTTAAGCTTCCTCCCGAAAAGTCCAACAATCCTCTTGTTCGCGACTATATCGGCAAGGAGGTTATCATGGGTATCCGTCCCGAGTGCATCCATGATGATGAGGCTGCTATCGAGGCAATGCCCGGCGGCGTGATCGAGGCAGACGTTGAAGTAACTGAGCTTATGGGAAGCGAGATCTATCTCTACCTCACAAGCGAAGAGAACAAGTTCGTTGCTAAGGTTTCCAATAAGTCCAAGGCAAGAGCAGGTGACGTTATCAAGGTTGCTCTCGATGCAACTAAGATCCACCTCTTCGACAGAGACACAGAGCGTTTCATCGTTCACTAATAACGAAATCAAAGGCTGTTGCAAAATGCATTTGCAACAGCCTTTTTTTGTATTGTTGTTTGTGCATCAAATCTTGTCTGCTCCCGTATTCATTCTATCTTGCGAAATCCTGCGCCGAGTACGTCCTTGGCATCGAGAACGGTAACGAAGGCGGAGGTATCCGTGTGGCGGACAAGCTCCGTCAGAGCAAAGAGCTCGCTTCGCTTCACGGCGCAAAAGATAACGGGCCGCTTTTCCTTGGTGTACCACCCCTCCCCCGAGAGGAGGGTGACCCCGCGCCTCAGTCGGGAGGCTATATGGCTGGCGATATCCCCGTGCTTTTCTGAGATTATAAGAACCACCTTTGATGCGCCCGAGCCGTCCAGCACGCTGTCAAGAGCGGTGGAAAAGCACCAGAGAGAGGCAAAGGAGAAAAGGATATCCCAGCCCGTGCCGAGAACCCCCGAGCAGGAGAGGACTATAAGCGCGTCGAAAAAGAGGATCAGCTTTCCCGTTGAGATAAAGGGAAAGCGGCGGTGGAGAATGTGGGCAAGAAGGTCGCTTCCCCCCGTGGTATAGCCCTTTGAGAGGAGAACTCCCGTCCCCGCCCCAAGAAGCAGGCCACCGAAAACTGCGGAGAGCAGGGAGTCAGAGTGGGTGTAGGGAAAGGCGGAGAGCAGGTCCGTTGCAACGGAGGTGCCGAGAACTCCCAAAAGGGCGTTGACTATGCCGAGCTTTCCCGAGCCCAGCCGAAGCTCAACGGCAAAGAGGGGAAGATTGAGCAGGGCAGTCATCAGTCCGATGGGCGTGGAAAAAAGACGGTTCAGTGTGGTGGATATGCCCGTAAAGCCTCCCATTGTGATGCCACCGGGGGAGAGAAACATATTGATGGCAAGGCCGTAAAGAAAAGAGCCGATGACCAGGACCCCTGCCTTTGAGACCAAGTATTTGGCAATTGCCTTTTTGCTTTTCATATTGCACCTCATATAACGTTCTGCGGTTATATTTCCCGAAAGCGGCTCATAAAATGTACCGTATTGAGATGAAAGGATGGGAAAACCCATGGAACGAAAAAGCAAAGAAAACGTTTATCTGCCCGAGGGCAGTCTGATTGATACGGACCTGAACGTGATGTACACGGCGAGCCTTGCAATGCTTGAGCGGGCGATGCATAGGGGCAGAATACTTGAGGCCGTGGCCACCCTGTGCGATTGCAGGGATATGAGCCTGAGGGTGGACTTCGGCTTTGCCAAGGGTATAATAAGGAGAGAGGACGCCCATCTTTCGGGGGAGGGGGCTAAGGATATCGCCGTCATAACCCGAGTGGGCAAGCCCGTTGCCTTCAAGGTAAAGCAGATAATCCAGACGGGGGCAGAGCCCGTGGTCCTGCTTTCCCGCAGGGCGGCTCAGGAGGAGTGCCTTGAGGCCTATGCATCAAAGCTTGCGGCGGGGGATATCGTTCCCTGCACGGTCACTCATCTTGACCCCTTCGGCGCCTTTGTGGATATCGGCTGCGGCATAGTTTCACTTATTTGCATAGACTCCATATCCGTTTCAAGGATATTCCACCCGAGAGACAGGCTCTATCCCGGTCAGCGCATCCACGCGGTGGTAAAGAGCGTGGATAAGGAGAGCGGCAGGATGTATATGTCCCTCAGAGAGCTGCTTGGCACATGGGAGGAGAATGCGGCAGAGTTTGCCCCCTGCTCAAGCGTTGCGGGAGTGGTCCGCAGTATTGAGGATTACGGCATATTCGTTGAGCTTCGGCCAAACCTTGCAGGCCTTGCGGAGCTGAGAGACGGGGTTTCTCCGGGGGATAGCTGCTCCGTTTACATAAAGAGCATCATTCCCGATAGGATGAAGATAAAGCTCGTTATCATAGACAGCCTGAAAAAGCCCGTTGTTCCCGCCCTTAAATATTACGTGGATACTGAGAGCACCCGCCATATCTCCCGATGGAGGTATTCTCCCGCTGAGTGCAAGAAGGTCATAGAGACCGTTTTTGATGAGGAGAGGTGTAAGGCAGGCAGCGGTCAGAGGTGAATTTGCAAATGATGTTGCCTGCATCAGATTATATTCTGTTCGCTTGCTGATAGCGGGAGCACAAAGGAGCCCCTACGAGTAAACGGGAAATTTACGCAAAATTGTATGGGTATCGGTATACGAAAGGCCCTCGCAATCCCGTAGGGGCGTGCATTGCACGTCCGTGTAAAAACGAACGGTCGTTGATGCCGTTGCGGCGAGATGGAAAAGACAAACTCCACACAAACCTGTAGGGGAGTGCCTTGGTGCTCCCGTTTGAAAACGAAGGTTTAAAGAAGAACGATACGTAGGCGAAAGAACGGCAAAATCTATTTGTAGGGACAGGCGTCCTCGACTGTCCTTTTAACGAAACGATATTTTTCGTAAGGCGTTACGTTTGCAACGGGTCGTCGAGGACGTCGACCCCTACAACAACATATGTACAAAAAAGGAGCAGGACATAGTCCTGCTCCTTTGACATTCTGTTATTTACCTGATACGGTGATGCCGTCGAATGCGGCGTAGGGAAGAACGGAATAGCCGTCCGCCACTCTTTCCTTGGAGATGGCAACAAGGTTTTTGAGCATCTCGGCAAGATTTCCGCTTATCATAGTCTCGCTGACAGCTCCCGCGATCCTTCCGTTTTCGATAAGGAAGCTGTTCTTTGCAACGCCTGAGAAGTCGCCGTTCTGAGCGGGGTCGCCGCCTGAGAAGCGGCCGACGAGGATACCCTTTTCAATTCCCGCGATGATCTCCTCAAGAGACTTATCTCCCGCCTTGATGACCATATTGCCGCCGGAGTTCTTAGCTCTTGCAACGCCCGTCTTGTTTGCGATATAGAGGCTCGTCACGAAGCTTTCAAGCTTGCCGTCCCTGATGAAGTCAAAGTCCTCTGCGATGAAGCCCTCCGTGGTGTAGGACTGACCGCAAACGACCTCCTCGTGGCAGGGCGCAAAGGAAACGGTGATGCGCTCATCTGCAACGCTCTGTCCGATAGCGTCTTTCCAGATGCTGGTGCCCTCAAGGATGGTGGTGTCGGAGGCAAACTTGTCAACGATGCTGCCCATAAAGTCGGAGAGGCAGCCGGGGCAGAGAAGCATAGTTCCCGTGAACTTTCCTTCCGTGGTCTTGGTGTAGATCTGCTTCTGAACGTCCTCAAGGTCCTTTCTGATGCTTCCGAGCTCAATTGCGGGCTTGTCAAGGTTATCGCAGATAACGCCGCTTGAGTAGAAGGAGGAGCCTGCCTCGCCCTCGTGGGCGGAGAACATAAGGTCAAAGTTGTAATATCCCGCGTCCTTTGTGTATACGGCTCCGTTTGTGTTGCGGTATACGGAGTGAGCGTTCTCGTGGGTGATTATCATCTGCTCAAGAACGATGAGAGGGAAGTCGCGCGCAATAGTTTCAACAAGCTCGCGGCTTCTGTCAAAGAGCTTGTTGAGGTCGGGGGTAACGGCGCCCTTTGTAAAGGTCTTTTCGCCTGAGTCGGGTGCGAGAGCCCATGCAGGGTCGGGGCTTGAGGATTCAGCCGCGGCGATGCAGTTCTTGCAGGCCTCCTCGACCTTATCCTCCTCAAAGCTGTTAAGGCCAACGCTGCCCTTCTTTCCGCCGATAAAAGCGGTGATGGTGAGGGAGTTGTCAAAAAGCGTTCTGAAAAGGGAGAATTCTCCGCCGTCAACGTTGAACTCGCGGGTCTCTCCGCTGGAGGCCGTGCAGTAAGCCATATCGGCGCCGAGAGCCTTCAGCTTTTCAATTACGGTTTCGGTAAGTGTATAAAGCTTATCCATTATCAAGTCCTCCTTTTAGCGGCCGCCGATGGTGATCTTGCAGCGAACGGCGGGGCCGCCGATGCCAACGGGCATAGGCTGCTTCTTGCCGCAGTATCCGCTTGCGGACCAGGTCATAGTGTCGGAAACCATATCAACGGTCTTGAGCATCTCAAATGCAACGCCTGAAATGGTGGTGTCAAGCAGGGGGCGTCCAAGCTTTCCGTTTTTGATCTCATATCCCATGCAAACGCCGAACATAAACTCGCCCGTGGTGTCTGCCTGACCGTTGTTTGTGTCGATGAAGTAGTAGCCGTCGTCAACGCTTGCGATCATCTCCTCGATAGTGGAGGAGCCGGGGAGGATGGCGGTGTTTCTCATTCTGATGAGGGGCTCGTCGGAGAAGGAGTATGCGCGAGCGTTTCCGCAGGGCTCCATGCCGAAGCGGTCGGCAGTTTCGCGGTTGTTCATATATCCCGTAAGGATACCGTCCTTGATGAGGACCTGATCGCGGCAGATAACGCCCTCGTCGTCCATATAAACGGGCAGGGGAGCAGGCTTTCCGAGACAGGTATGAGCGAAGTCCACCATAGTAACAAGCTCGGATGCTACCTCCTTGTTAAGGGTGTGAGCGGCAACGCTTCCGCCGAGAACAAGGTCAGCCTCAACGGTGTGGCCAACAGCCTCGTGAGCAAGCATACCGGAGAGCTCTCCGCCGAGGATACAGGTCTTGACGCCTGCCTCGGGATAGATGCCGTTTCTCTTCTGCATAAGCTTTTCGTAAAGGTCGTCAACCTTTGCAAAGAGCTTGTCGGGTGCACTGAAGAGGGTATCAAAGGTGCCGAAGCCGCCGATGGGAACGAAACGCTCAACGGGGGTACCGTCGGGAGTTTCCGCAGTCATTCTGAGATAGATGTAGGAGCGGGGGATAAGGGTGTGTCCGCTTGAGGCATCGTTCGTGATGAGATATTTCTCCATAGAGTCAACGCGAACGGAGATGCCGCGGCCCGTGATGCCCTTGCAGTTTTTCTCAATGTAGCTGTCAAGCTCCTTTGCAAAGTCGATGTAGACCTTCTGCTCGGGGTCGGAGTCAAAGGCGGGGCAGGTGATAGCCCGGGGCGCCATTGCGGGGAACATCTTCTTTCCCTTGTTGATGCGGCTGTCCATAAATACGGCGTTCTCGGTTGCAGCGCGAAGAACGTTCTTTGCCGCCTCCTCTGAAACCTCTGCCATGGAGGAGAAGCCGTAAACGCCGTTTTTGTAAACGCGGGCGCTGACGCCTGAAACCTCGCTTCTGGCGTTACCCGTAAGGTTTCCGGAGATAATGGAAACGCTGCGGGCCTTGTTTTCCTGACAGCGAAGCTCGGTGTGAACGCCCGAGTCAAAGCTGTCTTTTATATTGGTTATGCAATCCTTAAGCATTATTGCCTCCTGAATTTTCATATTTGGATTATTATACCACTTTTACAGAAGAAATACAACATAAATGTAAGTAAAAAGTATATGTGAGGAGTGAGGATCGATTAAATGTAGGGACAGGCGTCCTCGGCTGTCCTTATAACGGGACGGGATTCACAGCGAGGCGGGGCG
>JAZQAS010000069.1:0-32088 GCA_045545335.1 Candidatus Avispirillum sp.
CTCCTCGCCTTCGGCTCGGGGCGTGGTCTCGGCCGGAGCTTCAAATTTAGTTACGCAAATAAAAATAACGGACACACCTTACGGTGTATCTGCATGGACTTGAACCGCGGCCACAACCGTGGACCCCCACAAACTCCAAAGAGTTTTTGGGGGACCCAGACCACCCCTCCTTGCCTTGGGCGCGGGGCGTGGTCTCGGCCGGAGCTTCAAATTTAGTTACGCAAATAAAAATAACGGACACACCTTACGGTGTATCCGTTATTTTGGTCTGAGTGACTGGACTTGAACCAGCGGCCTCTACCACCCCAAGGTAGCGCGCTACCAACTGCGCCACACCCAGATGCTTTCGTATCAAGCTTGATTATTATACCACGAGCCTTTCAAATAGTCAACCCCTTTTTGAGTCAAATATTTACATAAAAATAAAGTTTTTTATGTGCAAAATGTACATCGGGTATTATTTTATCTTTTTCGGACACACTAATGGCGAAGCTTTTGCTTCTACTTTACTACACCGTTTTCGGTTTGAGAGGTTTTTACTATGGACAAGAAGAACAACCACTGCATTGCATGCTCCGTTGCTCAGTGCGCTAACAACTCCGGCGAGGGCTACTGCGCTCTCGATAAGATCCGCGTGGGTACTCACGAGAAGAACCCCACAATGAGCCAGTGCACCGACTGCGAATCCTTCGTTCTCGGCAGCGTTAAGGATTGCAAGAACGGTTCCTGCCACTAAGGCGATAAAGTTATATTTTTATAACTGAAAAGCCGCATTTAACAATGAAATCCGCCGATCTTTTCGGCGGATTTCTACTTTTTTTACTGTGTTTTTTCACTAAACTGAATACTATATGTTTTGCGGCTTTTGTTCTGCGCCTTCTTCAGTATTAGATATTATTTTTCGAAAAGTTCTTCTTTGGTGAGTGTCTTTATTCCGGATGCGCTGAGAGCTTCTCTTGCCTTATCTATTCCGCTTACACGGAAGATCATATACGCCTTATCGTCCTCCTTATGGGATACGAAGGCATATGCATACTCAATAGATACCTTGGGAACGGAAACCACCTTCATTACGTTTGCCATTCCGCCGGGGGCATCGGGTACCTCTACGGCAAGAACGCTGTTTGTCTTACAGATATATCCGCTCTTTTTGAGTATCTCCATCGCCTTTTCCGTATTCTCTACGATTATTCTGAGAATACCGAAATCCTGAGTATCTGCGATGGAAAGGGCGCGAAGATTGATGCCTCCCTCAGCAAGAACTGAGCATACGTCGGAAAGGCTGCCCTTTCTGTTTTCAATAAATATGGAGATCTGTTTCAGGCTCATTTTATCTCTTCCCTTTCTTAATCATGAAGCTTTCTCTTATCAATAACGCGAACCGCTTTTCCTTCGCTTCTTACGATGCTCTTGGGCTCAACAAGGTGTACCTTGGGATTGATACCAAGCATTGTCTTCATTGCGGCGGAGAGGCTCTTCTCACGGGCTGTGATCTCTCTTACGGTATCGGAGAACTGATCCTCTGTTACCTCTACGTATACGTCGAAGGTATCGGTGCTGCTTACGCGGTCTACAACGATCTGATAGTTAGGTGTATAGCCCTCCTTAAGGAGAACGGTCTCGATCTGGGAGGGGAATACGTTTACGCCGCGGATGATGAGCATATCGTCGCTACGGCCCATGGGCTTGGACATCTTGATATGGGTTCTGCCGCAGGAGCACTTTTCACGTCTGAGAACGCAGATATCTCTCGTTCTGTAACGGAGGAGGGGGAACGCCTCCTTATCAAGGCTTGTGAACACGAGCTCGCCCTTTGAGCCCTCGGGAAGCACCTCGCCCGTATCGGGGTCGATGATCTCAGCGAGAAAGTGGTCCTCATTGATATGCATACCCGTCTGCTCAGAGCACTCGAATGATACGCCGGGGCCGCTTGTTTCTGTGAGACCGTAGATATCATATGCCTTGATGCCGAGCATCTTCTCTATATCGCGGCGCATCTCCTCTGTCCAGGGCTCTGCTCCGAAGATACCTGCCTTGAGGTGGATATCGTCTGCCGTGAGGCCCATTTCATTGAGAGTTTCGCCGATATAATGCGCATAGGAGGGGGTGCAGCAAAGAATAGTTGCGCGGAGGTCCTGCATAAAGCCGATCTGACGCTCGGTATTACCGCTGGACATAGGCAGGGTGAGGCATCCTACCTTATGGGAGCCGCCGTTGAGGCCGGGGCCGCCTGTGAAAAGGCCGTAGCCGTATGCTACCTGACAAACGTCCTCATTGGTTCCGCCTGCTGCCACGATCGCTCTTGCGCAGCAATCCTCCCAGAGGTCTATATCGTGCTGTGTATAAAAGGCTACGACTCTCTTGCCCGTAGTTCCGCTGGTTGACTGAATGCGGACGCAGTCTGCAAGGGGCTTTGCAAGGAGGCCGTAGGGATATGCATCGCGAAGGTCTGCCTTTGTGAGGAAGGGGAGCTTATACATATCGTCGATGCTCTTTATATCATCGGGAGTGACGCCCTTCTCTTCCATAAGATTTCTGTAATAGGGTACGTTATCATAAACGTGCTTTACCTGCTTTACGATCTTTTCGTTCTGCCACGCCTTTATCTGTTCGACAGACGCGCATTCGATCTCAGGCTGATAATATCTTTCCATTTTTGGAACACTTCCTTTCTTGACCCAACCATTATAGCACTATTTTTGTCTATTGTAAATAGCAAAATTGTATTAATTCCGAATATTTTTAGCGATGTTTGCATAATTATTCATCCTTTCTTTTGCTTCTTTGCGCTTGCGAATATTTTGATATTATGATATAATAATCAGTAATGCAAAATAGAAAAAAGGATCGTATACTATGCCTGATGCAAAAACAGAGTTTCAGTACAATCTGCTGAAAAGAAAGCTTTTTGACAAATACTATCACAAGCTTAACGACGTACAGCGCCAGTGCGTTTACACCATAAACGGACCACTTATGATACTTGCGGGCGCGGGAAGCGGAAAGACCACAGTTCTCGTTAACCGTCTTACATACATAGTTCGCTACGGCGATGCTTACAAGAACGACTGGGTGCCCGACGACATTACGGCGGATGATCTTGCCGATATGCAGAGAGCTCTCGACACCCTTTCGGGGGAGGAGCTTGGCGCATATCTTGAGCGCTTTCGCATTATGCCTCCTCCTGCCTGGGCGGTTCTTGCAGTTACCTTTACGAACAAGGCCGCAGGCGAGATCAAGGAGCGTATAGCCGCTTGCTTCGGGGAGGATTCTACCGAGGCTGACGAGATGTGGACGGGCACGTTCCACAACATTTGCATGCGTATCCTTCGACGCTGGGGAGACCTTATCGGCTATGAGAAGGGCTTTGGCATTACTGACACGGACGACGCGAAAAAGCTCATTACGGAATGCATGAAGTCTCTCTCCATCGACACGAAGAATATGCCCGTCAAGAGCGTTATGGCAGAGATCAGCCGCGCAAAGAACCACCTTATGACCCCCGAGGAATACGCTCTTGAATTCAATCACGATTTCCGCCTGAAGAAGATCGGCGAGATATACGCTGCGTATCAGTCCCGCCTGAAGGCCTCAAACCTTGTGGATTTCGATGATATCATTATGCAGACGGTTCGCCTCCTTGAGCAGTTCCCCGAGGTTCGCAACAATCTTCAGAACCGTTTTCGCTTTATCTCCATAGACGAGTATCAGGACACGAACCACGCTCAGTTCCGTCTCGTTTCTCTCCTTGCGGGCTTTTACAAAAATCTTATGGTAGTCGGCGACGACGACCAGTCCATCTACAAGTTCCGCGGAGCTACCATTGAAAATATTCTTACCTTTGACGAGACGTATCCCGAGGCAAAGGTCATCCGCCTTGAGCAGAACTACCGCTCCACGAAGACCATTCTTGACGCGGCCAACGCCGTTATCGCAAAGAACAAGGAGCGAAAGGGCAAAAATCTCTGGACTGTCGGCGACAAGGGCGAGCTTATCAAATCCATGAAGCTTCAGAACCAGCTCGACGAGGCGAGATTTATCTCGGACACCGTTGCAAGCCTCCACGAGGAGGGCGAGGATTTCAAGAGCTTTGCCGTTCTCTACAGAACGAACGCCATGTCCCGCGCGGTGGAGCAGGCGCTGGCAAAAAGCGGTATTCCCTACCGAATGCTCGGCTCTCTCCGATTCTTCGAGCGAGCTGAGATCAAGGATATCCTTGCATATCTCTCCGTTATAAACAATCCCGACGACAGCGTGCGCCTTCGCCGCATTATCAATATGCCCAAGCGCGGCATCGGCGACAAGAGCATTTCCGTGGCTCAGGAGCTTTCCGATCTTGAGGGAGTTTCTCTTCTCTCCATAATGAGAAGAGCCGCAAGCTACAAGGCTATCCCCGCGGCGGCAAGCGTTTCCATGATGGCTCTTGCCTCTCTTATTGACGAGCTGAGAGCAGGCGCTGAGGGAATGAAGATATCCACTCTTATTGAAAACATCTCCGTGAAGACGGGATATCAGGCGATGCTGGTTGCGGCGGGAGAGGCCGAAAAGGACAGGCTTGAGAACATCGGAGAGCTTGTTTCAACAGCGGCGCAGTATGAGGAGAACACGGATGAGCCGTCCATCTCCGAATTTCTTGAGGACGTTGCCCTCGTTACGGATATTGACCGCTACGATGAGACCGCAGACGCCGTGGTGCTTATGACCATCCACGCCGCAAAGGGCCTTGAATTCAAGAACGTATTTCTCCCCGGCTGGGAGGAGGGTATCTTCCCAGGCTTCCAGTCCATTATGAACCCCGAAGAGATCGAGGAGGAGCGCAGGCTTGCTTACGTTGCAATGACGAGAGCTGAAAAGCGCTTATATATCACCCACGTTCATCAGAGGATGCTAAACGGCTCAACGCTCTACAATCAGGAATCGCGTTTCCTTCGCGAGATACCCGAATGGCTCTGCGAGGACAACGATATGACCGCATCTGCTTTTTCATCATTCGGCTCTTATGCCGGCGAGCCCTATTCCTACGGAAAGAAGATGCCTGCAAGGGCAGGAAATACGCCTATCTACAACCATTCCGGCCCCGGAGGCGGATGGGGCACGGGAGAAGAGAGAGCGGCCTACACGGGCAACGTTCCGAAGGCGCGTACCTCCTCTGTTCCGAGAGCATCTGCTATCCCCTCGGCGGCCCCTGCAAAGAGCGCTGCCGCAAAGGCGCCCATGGAGACATTTGACAAGGGAGACCGCGTTCGCCACACCACCTTCGGCGCCGGTATCATCACCGAGGTGAAGCATATGGGCGGCGACGTTCTCTACCACGTTGAATTTGACAAGGTTGGCACAAAGAAGCTCATGGCTTCTTTTGCAAGGCTGAAAAAGGAATAAAAAGGGCGAGATCATGACACGTGAAGATGCTTTTTACTATAAACACTTGATGATATTAGGCATATCAGACGGCTACAACGAATGGCTTGATGAGTGTTTAAAAACCGAAGACCCTATAAGCGATTTAACTTTAGAATTATCCTTCTGCTTATCAGATACTAACAAATCAATTTCTCTGCTACACAATTTTTGTTTAGAACAACCTCTGGATGACTCTGCAGTATATGATAAGTTTATATCCTTTTTCAAGGACGAATTCTATTCAGGCAGAATGACCAGGGAAGAGATATCATCTTACATGTCTCGTTTGGCTTCCAATATCGACGGTCCGTGGGAGCTTGACTACAGCTTATGGGGAAATATGCTTTGCTTAGATGACTATCTTTCTTTGGCAAAAGAAGGTATAATCTCATGGGAAAGCTATGATTCAATGTTTTTTTCACTGCTTAATAACAGCACACCCACCGACTCAGACAATGTAGCGAATAAAGGGCGCAGATCAACGCCGTCAATTTTTAAAAAAATCAAAAAGCTCTTTAGAAAAGCCAACGATCGTTAATCAAAAATCACCCTATGACTCGTAAGTCATAGGGTGATTTTATGTTTATGAACTATAAATTATTCATATCAACGACCTTGACCTCGCCGCACTCGCGGCCAAGGAAGGTCTTTGCAACCTTTACGAAGTTCTGGCCCTTATCGCTGACGAAGAACTTAGTATTTCCCTCGTTTTCCTCAGCAAGCATACCGTCTCTTTCAAGAAGCTCGGCGCAGGCACCTGCCGCCGCCGCACCTGCGGATATAAGGGTGACCTCCTCACCGAGATAGGCCGCGATATGGGGAACGAGCAGGGGAAAATGAGTACAGCCGAGGATAAGAGTATCTATTCCCTCCTCCTTAAGAGGCTCAAGATATCTTTCAACTGCAAGGCGGGCGATCTCATCATCCTCGCCTATCCAGCCGTTCTCCACAAGGGGAACGAGCATAGGGCATTCTCTTGAATAGACCTCTGCCTCGGGAAGCAGGCACTCTATTACCATTGCATAGGAGCCCGATCTTACCGTTGCCGCAGTTCCGATTATTCCTATCTTATTATTCTTCGTTGCAGCAACGGCCGCTCTTGCCGTGGGCTCTACAACGTCCACACAGGGAACGTTTCTTGAATGGATGATATGAGCCGCAACGGAGCTGACGGTTCCGCAGGCCGCGATTATCACCTTTACGTCGTTCTTTTCAAGAAAATCGCAGTCCTCAGCCGCATATCTGCGGATG
This sequence comes from Candidatus Avispirillum sp., assembly GCA_045545335.1. Classification (GTDB taxonomy): domain Bacteria; phylum Bacillota; class Clostridia; order Oscillospirales; family CAG-272; genus Avispirillum. Next base: position 6,652 of record JAZQAS010000069.1, read on the forward strand.
ACCTCGGAGCCTCTCGTTCCGTAAGGAACTCGGCCCGTATCACCGAAATATATTATCTTTTCACCGGGGAGAAGAGCCTCAAGCTCTCTTACGGCGGTCAGTCCGCCGAGGCCTGAATCAAATACTCCTATTGGTCTGTTATCCATAATTCTACCTCATTACTATATTATTTACATTATACTATGAAAGCGGCGGCATTGTCAACCGAAAACGACAAATATGACCCATCCCGCCATATCTTCTTTTTTTGCCCTTTAATTTCATTTTTACTGTTTTGTGATTGACAAAATGCTTATTTTATTATAAAATAAACTGATTATATATTACTTTAATGAGGTACATTATGGCAAACGATAAGAAAATGGTAGATCAGATCACCTCTATGGACGAGGACTTCTCCAAGTGGTATACTGATATTTGTAAAAAGGCTGACCTTGTAGACTATTCCAGCGTTAAGGGCTGTATGATAATCCGCCCCTACGGCTACGCTATCTGGGAGCTTATTCAGAAAAATCTCGACGAGCGCTTCAAGGCAACAGGCCACGAAAACGTATACATGCCCATGTTTATTCCCGAGAGCCTTCTCCAGAAGGAAAAGGACCACGTTGAGGGCTTTGCTCCCGAGGTTGCCTGGGTCACACACGGCGGAAGCGAGCCCCTTACGGAGAAGCTTTGCGTTCGTCCCACATCCGAGACTCTCTTCTGCGAGCATTATGCAAATATTATCAAGTCCTACCGCGACCTTCCCAAGCTCTACAACCAGTGGTGCTCCGTTGTTCGCTGGGAAAAGACTACCCGCCCCTTCCTCCGCTCAAGAGAATTTCTCTGGCAGGAGGGCCACACCATGCACGCTACTGCAGAGGAGGCTGAGGCTGAGACTATCCAGATGCTCAACTGCTATGCAGACTTCCATGAGCAGGATCTTGCTATCCCCGTTATCAAGGGCAGAAAGACTGAATCCGACAAGTTTGCAGGCGCTGAGGCTACCTATGCCATCGAGGCTCTTATGCACGACGGTAAGGCTCTCCAGGCAGGCACCAGCCACTACTTCGGCGACGGCTTTGCTAAGGCATTTGACATCAAGTTTACAGACAAGGAAAACAAGCTCTGCTATCCTCACCAGACTTCTTGGGGCGTTACTACCCGTATGATCGGCGGTATCATTATGACACACGGCGACAACAACGGTCTCGTTCTTCCCCCTGCGGTTGCTCCCATTCAGGTAGTTATCATTCCCGTTCAGCAGCACAAGGAGGGCGTTCTTGACGCGGCTTACGCTCTTCGCGACAGACTTAAGGGTCAGTTCAGAGTCAAGGTCGACGATTCCGACAACAGCCCCGGATGGAAGTTCTCCGAATACGAGATGAAGGGTGTTCCCCTCCGTATCGAGATCGGCCCCCGCGACATTGCCGAGGGCAAGTGCGTTACCGTTAAGCGAGTTAACCGCGAGAAGAACTTTGAGACTCTTGAGAATATCGAAGAGGTTGTTGCCAAGAGACTTTCCGAGGTTCGCGACGCTATGTTTGAAAAGGCTCTCGCTAACCGCGATGCAAAGACCTACGACTGCACGACTATGGACGAGATCAAGACTGCGCTCAAGGAAAAGGGCGACGGTCTCGTTATGGCTATGTGGTGCGGCGACGAGGAATGCGAGGACACGGTTAAGGCTGAGACCGGCGTCGGCAGCCGCTGCATACCTCTCCAGCAGAGAAAGATCGCAGGCAAGTGCGTTTGCTGCGGCAAGGATGCACAGCACATGGTCTGCTGGGCTGTTGCATATTGATTTTTTCGTAGCGGGCGAACTTTGTTCGCCCTTACTGCGTTATAATTAACTTTTCAGAAAGGAGCTATCATGAAAGAATTTTCCGTTTCATTTAAGGAAAAGCTGCGAAACGTTGATTTCGTCGTGCTTTTCTGCGTTCTCGGTATGAATATTCTTTCCCTCGTGATACTTGCGGGAGCCTCAAACGAGATAGGCACGCGCTATCTTACGGTGCAGTCTATCGCCTCGGTTCTCGGCATCGTTATCATGTTCACCATCTCCTTTCTTGACTACGACAAGATAATCAAGCAATACGGCATCTGGCTCTTCGCCCTTGCCGTGGTTCTGATGATAACGGTTGTTCTTTTCGGTAAGGGAGATCAGGGAAACAGGGCCTGGCTGAGAATTCCCGGCGTTCCCTTTGATATCCAGCCCTCGGAATACTGCAAATTCCTTTTCATAGTTACCTTTGCAAGCCACATAAAGAGGGTGCAGGAGCATATCAACCACCCTAAAAACGTTATTGCCCTCGCCCTACACGCGGGACTTATCAGCGGTCTTGTGCTTATGACGGGCGACCTTGGCTCCACCCTCGTATACTTCGGCATCATTGCCGTTATGCTTCTTTGCGGCGGTCTTTCCATATGGTATTTCGTTGGGGTCATCGCAGTTCTCGTTCTTGCCTCACCGTTCCTTTGGAATATGCTTTCGGAGCTCAGGCAGCAGCGTATCATCTGCGGCTTTAATCCCGAGCTCGATCCCCTCGGCTACGGCTTTCAGGCCCTGCAATCTCGGCGGGCCATTGCGGCGGGCGGATTTCTCGGTTCGGGCTTTTTCGGTGGCACCGTATACCCAAACATCCACTCCAATTTCGCAGACTTTATTTTTGCGACCCTTGCGGAGAAGTTCGGATTTTTCGGTTGCTTTACCTATATGACCCTTATGGGAGTGCTTATCGTGCGCCTGCTTTGGATCGCCCGCGTTGCACGAAAGGACTACGGCGCTTATATGTGCATGGGTGTGGTTGCAATACTCGTGTTCCAGTCTCTTGAGAACATTGGTATGTGTCTTGCTATGCTCCCCGTTGTTGGTATTACGCTTCCCTTCCTTTCCTACGGCGGCTCCTCAGTTCTCGCTATGTATATGCTTATCGGACTGGTACAGAGCATTAAGAGCCACAATCAGAAATATTTCTTTGAAAGAGAAAAAGCATAAGGGCTGTCGAGAAGGATGCAGAAGCCGTGAATTGGCCGTCGTCGGCGTACAAAGGTACGACAGAGGGACAATTCGCGGTTAAAAAGCCGCTTATAACAATGAAATCCGCCGATCTTTTTCGGCGGATTTCTGCTTTTTTGCTGTATTTTTTCACTAATCCAAACGTTATATGTTTTGCGGCTTTTGTTCTGCGCCTTTTTCGACAGACTGAAAGGGCTGTTGCCAAAGCGCAACGGTCCTTTTCCTTTTATATCCCTCTTTACCACAAAGTATTCATTACATTTTTCACGGTTTGGGTTTATAATGATTATAATATAGTAACACAACAACAAAGGAGGCCAAATGGAGGTCATTGAGATAAATGCATCAAAGCTCGTATTCCTTCTCGACAAATGCGACAAGGAAAAATATCATATAACCGAAGCTGCGCCTTCTCAGAAGGAAGGATATCTTCGCCTTATCCGTGACTCGGGGCTGGGGACGGTCTTTCTTTCCCGCGTTCTTGTGCAGATATTTGAACTGAAAAACGGAGGCTGCGAAATGTTTGTGACAAGGCTTTCCGACGACGGCGACAACGCTTTTGAAAAGAAGGATCACATATACATATTCAAGGGGCTCGGAGATATGCTCTCGGCCCTCATTATGCTGAAGTCCGCCGACCTTACGGGCGGATGCGCATACTACGATGAAAGGGAAAACGCTTACTACCTTGCCCTTGAGGATGAATGCAGATATATAGGAGAGTTTCTCGGCAAAAAATGCAGAAACGCTCCCGCAGAATACCTTGCGGAGCACTGCACCCTTATCTCCGACTCTGCCATAGAAAAGCTCTCCCAATTTGCTTAAAGGAGAAAAACACCTTGAAAAGCGGCAAAAATGCCGCTTTTTCTTTATAATTTACAAATTATTTACATTTTAATTTTTTGTAAACATTCGGACAACAAAATGAAAATTGTAGAAAAATTTTGGAATTATTTTTACGTTTTTTCCTTATTTTGCTTGACATTTCAAGAAATTTAAATATAATAGTATATTGCACAAATTTGTTTTTCCAGCAAATATATTATAATATTTTGAAAGAAAAACGGCAGTCAAAGCACCGATATTTCCCTGAATTTCCCGTGCTTTATGTTTGCCGACAGACCCGTTTTCTTTCATAGGATTGGAGTGATAACTCGATGGTCAAACCCGTTACAGTGGGCAAAAAAACGAGAATGAGCTTCTCGAAGATCAATGAGGCGATCGAACTTCCTAACCTGATCGAGATCCAGAAGGATTCGTTCAACTGGTTTATGGAAAAAGGTCTTATGGAGGTGCTGAAGGACGTTTCCCCCATCACCGACTATACAGGCAACCTTTTCATTGAGTTCGTCGGCTATTCTTTCGATCAGGAGCCTAAGTACTCTGTTGAAGAGTGCAGGGAGCGCGATGCTAACTATGCAGCTCCCCTTAAGGTCTCCGTTCGTCTCACCAACAGACTTACAGGTGAGGTAAAGCAATCCGACATTTTTATGGGCGACTTCCCCATCATGACATCTACCGGTACCTTCGTTATCAACGGTGCCGAGCGTGTTATCGTTTCTCAGATCGTCCGTTCACCCGGTATCTACTACGATAGCACTATCGACAAGTCCGGTAAGAAGACCTACTCCGCTACAGTTATTCCCTACCGCGGTGCATGGCTTGAATATGAAACCGACGCAAACGACGTATTCTACGTTCGTATCGATAAAAACCGCAAGCTTCCCGTCACAGTGCTGATCCGCGCTCTCGGTATCGAGACCCCCGCGCAGATCAAGGAGTACTTCGGCGATGAGGTGAAGCTTTCCGCTACTCTCGAAAAGGACGAGTGCGAAAAGCTTGCCGTTGAAGCTCATTCCACTATCCGCGATGAGGCTCTCAAGGAGATCTACAAGAAGCTCCGTCCCGGCGAGCCTGCCATCGTTGAAAGTGCTGAGATCCTTATCAACGGCCTTCTCTTCGATCCCAAGAGATACGACCTCTACCCCGTGGGCAGATACAAGTACGACAAGAAGCTCTCTCTCGGCAACCGTATCGGCGGATACAGACTTTCCCGTCCTGTTATCAGCCCCGCTACAGGCGAGGTCCTCTACGACGAGGGCGTGGTTCTTACAAAGGAAGATGCTCTTGCTATTGAGCACGCTTGCGTTGACACCGTATTCCTCCGCATGGAGAGCGGCACCGAGGTCAAGGTATTTACAAACGGTTCCATTTATCCCGCTGACGTTATCGGCGACGACCTTTCCGACATCGGCATCAGCGAAAAGGTCAACTACAAGGTCCTCACAGAGATCTGCGAGGAGGCAGGCGGCGATCTCGACGAGATCAAGGAGATCGCTAAGCGCAGAATGGCTGAGCTCTGCCCCACTCACATCACACCCGAGGATATTCTTTCCTCTATCAACTACCTGCTCTGCCTCTCTCACGGCATCGGCTCTATTGACGATATCGACCACCTCGGAAACAGACGCCTCCGCTGCGTAGGCGAGCTTCTCCAGAACCAGCTCCGTATCGGTCTCTCCAGAATGGACAAGATCGTTAAGGAGAGAATGAACATCCAGGACAACGAGAGCTTGACACCTCAGAACCTCATCAATATCCGTCCCATCGTGACTGCTATCCGTGAGTTCTTCGGTTCATCTCCTCTCTCCCAGTTCATGGATCAGGCTAACCCCCTTGCAGAGCTTACTCACAAGCGCCGTATCTCCGCTCTCGGTCCCGGAGGTCTCTCCCGTGACCGCGCGTCCTTCGACGTTCGTGACGTTCACTATACTCATTACGGCCGTATGTGTCCTATCGAAACTCCCGAAGGTCCTAACATCGGTCTTATCTCCTACCTTTCCACCTACGCTAAGATCTCCAAGTACGGATTCATCGAGGCTCCCTACCTTAAGGTGGACAAGGAAACAGGCGTCGTTACCAACGAGGTAGTTTATATGACTGCCGACGTAGAGGATAACTACATCGTGGCTCAGGCAAACGAGCCCCTCGACGAGAACAGACGCTTCAAGAACCGTAAGGTTGCTGCCCGCGACAAGGCTGAGATCATTGAGATCGATGCTTCCGAGGTAGACTTTATGGACGTTTCCCCCAAGATGGTGGTTTCCGTTGCTACAGCTTCCATCCCCTTCCTTGAGAACGACGACAACTCCCGTGCGCTCATGGGTTCAAACATGCAGAAGCAGGCTGTTCCCCTTATGATCACAGAGTCTCCCATCGTTGGTACAGGTATGGAGCACAAGGCTGCGGTCGACTCCGGCGTTTGCGTTGTTTGTGATATCGACGGTTACGTTGAGAGCGTTGACGCAAACACTATCACCGTTCACGGCGACGACGGCCAGAAGAAGACATACCACCTTATCAAGTTCAAGAGAAGTAACCAGTCCACCTGCGTTAACCAGAAGGTTATCGTTTCCAGAGGCGAAAGAGTTGAAAAGGGTCAGGTCCTTGCTGACGGTCCCGCTACTGCAGAGGGCGAGATCTCTCTCGGTAAGAACGCTCTTATCGGCTTTATGACCTGGGAGGGTTACAACTACGAGGACGCGGTTCTCCTTAACGAGCGCCTCGTTCGCGATGACGTTTACACATCTATCCATATAGAAGAATACTCCCACGAGGCAAGAGATACTAAGCTCGGCGCTGAGGAGATCACAAGAGAGATCCCCAACGTTGGCGACGATGCTCTCAAGGATCTTGACGCTGACGGCGTTATCAAGATCGGTACCGAGGTTCGCCCCGGCGATATCCTTGTCGGTAAGGTCACACCTAAGGGTGAAACAGAGCTTACCGCTGAGGAGCGCCTCCTTCGCGCTATCTTCGGCGAGAAGAGCCGCGAGGTTCGTGACACCTCTCTCCGTGTTCCCCACGGTCAGAACGGTATCGTTATCGACGTTAAGGTATTCTCCCGTGAAAACGGCGACGATACCCTCGCTCCCGGAGTTAACAAGGTTATCAGAGTTTATATCGCACAGAAGCGTAAGATCCCCGTCGGAGACAAGATGGCGGGCCGCCACGGTAACAAGGGTGTCGTTTCCCGTATCCTTCCTCCCGAAGATATGCCCTTCCTCAGCGACGGTACTCCTCTTGATATCGTTCTTAACCCTCTGGGCGTTCCTTCACGAATGAACATCGGTCAGGTGCTTGAGGTTCACCTCGGTATCGCTTCCAGAAAGCTTGGCTGGAAGATCATGACCCCCGTATTCGACGGCGCTAAGGAGAAGGACATCACTGAATGCCTCCGTATGGCAGGCCTCCAGAGACCCGTTCTTCCCATTGAGAACGTTGACGGCAAGTATCTCCTTGAGGAGATAGTGGGCGAGGACGGCAACAAGACCTACGAAAAGATCGCTGACGATATGCCTGACCGCAAGGCTTACATTGAAGCTCTTCGCGCTGAAGGCAGACTCTTCATCGTTGACGGCAAGTCCATTCTTTACGACGGCCGTACAGGTGAGGCGTTCGACAACCCTGTTACCGTCGGTATCATGTACTACCTCAAGCTCCATCACCTGGTTGACGATAAGGTCCACGCACGTTCCACAGGTCCTTACTCCCTCATTACTCAGCAGCCTCTCGGCGGTAAAGCTCAGTTCGGCGGCCAGAGATTCGGTGAGATGGAGGTTTGGGCTCTCGAGGCTTACGGCGCAGCTTATACACTTCAGGAGATCCTCACAGTTAAGTCTGACGACGTTGTGGGCCGTGTGAAGACCTACGAGGCTATCGTTAAGGGACAGAACATTCCTACTCCCGGCGTTCCCGAATCCTTCAAGGTTATGGTTCGTGAGCTCCAGGCTCTCGCTCTTGACGTTCGTGTTCTCGACAAGGAGGGCAACGAGATCGAGCTCGCTAAGCTCGGCGACGACGGCGAAACATCTACAATGCGTCCCGACAAGTACATCGACCGCGTTACTGCTGACGACGTTGGCGAGACCGTTGCTTCTGACAACGAAGTTTACGATGCCTTTACCGCTGAGGACTTCGGCGGAGAGGTGGATGCTGACGGTATCTTCTACTCCGACAGCGCCGACGCAGACGACGAATTCTGATCTCGCTTGAGACCACTACAAATTTAGTTTAAAGAAGGTAATTTGCCGATGGAACACAATACATTTGATTCAATAAAAATCGGATTGGCATCTCCCGAGATGATCCGCTCATGGTCCTACGGCGAGGTCAAGAAGCCCGTAACCATCAACTACCGTACGCTCAAGGCTGAGCGCGACGGTCTGTTCTGCGAGCGTATCTTTGGACCTACCAAGGCCTGGGAATGTCTTTGCGGTAAATATAAGCGCATCCGTCACAAGAACAAGGTGTGCGAAAAGTGCGGCGTGGAGGTTACTCAGAAAAAGGTTCGCCGCGAAAGAATGGGTCATATCGAGCTTGCGGCTCCCGTTTCTCATATCTGGTATTTCAAGGCTATCCCTTCCAGAATGGGTCTGCTCCTCGATATCTCCCCCAGACACCTTGAAAAGGTGCTCTACTTTGCTTCCTATATAGTTATAGATCCCGGCATCACTCCCCTCTCCAAGTATCAGCTTCTCTCTGAGAAGGAATATAGAGAATACTACACTATGTATGAAAACGACTTCCGTGTAGGTATGGGTGCTGAGGCTGTTAAGGAGCTTCTCAAGGAGCTCGATATCCCCAAGCTCGCTGACGAGCTTAAGGATGAGCTCTCCCGCTCTACAGGCCAGAAGAAGGTCCGTATCATCAAGCGCCTTGAGGTCGTTGAGTCCTTCAGAAAGTCCGGTAACGATCCTTCCTGGATGGTTCTCGACGTAGTTCCCGTTATCCCCCCCGATATCCGTCCTATGGTTCAGCTCGACGGCGGCCGCTTTGCTACAAGTGACCTCAACGACCTTTACCGTAGAGTTATCAACAGAAACAACCGTCTTAAGAGACTTATTGAGTATCGCGCTCCCGAGATCATCGTTCGCAACGAGAAGCGTATGCTTCAGGAAGCGGTCGACGCTCTCATCGACAACGGCAGAAGAGGTAAGCCCGTTACAGGCCCCTCCAACCGTCCTCTCAAGTCTCTCTCCGAGATGCTTCGCGGTAAGCAGGGCCGCTTTAGACAGAACCTTCTCGGTAAGCGTGTTGACTATTCCGGCCGTTCCGTTATCGTTGTAGGTCCTACTCTTAAGATCTACCAGTGCGGTCTTCCTAAGGAGATGGCTCTTGAGCTCTTCAAACCCTTCGTTATGAAGCGTCTCCACGAGACACAGAAGGCTCAGAACATCAAGGACGCTAAGAAGAAGGTCGAAAAGGCAAGCCCCGAGGTTTGGGACGCACTTGAGAACGTTATCAAGGAGCATCCCGTTCTCCTCAACCGTGCGCCTACACTTCACCGTCTTTCCATTCAGGCATTCGAGCCTGTTCTTGTTGAGGGTCGCGCGATCAAGCTCCATCCTCTCGTTTGTAAGGCGTTCAACGCGGACTTCGACGGCGACCAGATGCCTATCCACGTTCCCCTTTCCGCTGAGGCTCAGGCTGAGGCACGCTTCCTCATGCTCTCTGCAAACAACCTCCTGAAGCCCGTTGACGGACGCGCTATCACTGTTCCCTCTCAGGACATGGTCCTCGGTTCCTTCTACCTCACCCTCGATCGCGCAGGCGAGCCCGGTGAAGGCAAGGTATTCCGCGACTTTGACGAGGCTATGATGGCTTACCAAAACGGTGTTATCGGTCTCCACGCTCCCATCAAGGTCCGTAACTTCAAGGAAAGAGACGGCAAGATGGAGTCTAAGGTCATCGACTGTACTATGGGTCTTCTCATCTTCAACAAGCCTATCCCTCAGGACCTCGGCTACGTTGACAGAACCGATCCCGACAAGTTCTTTGATCTTGAGATCACCTTCACCTGCGGCTCTAAGCAGCTCGGCCAGATCATTGACCGCTGTATCAAGTATCACGGCTTTGAGGTTACTGCCGAAATGCTCGACAACATCAAGGATATGGGCTACAAGTACTCCACAAAGGCTTCCATCTCCATCGCTGTCGCCGATATGGCAATCCCCCCTGAGAAGTATACTCTCGTTGCTGAGGCTGAAAAGAAGGTCGACCTTATCCACAAGGAGTTTATGCGCGGTAAGCTCTCCGACGAGGAACGCTACCAGACTGTAGTAAACACATGGAGCCAGACCACTGACGACGTTGTTGCTGCTCTTCAGTCTAACTTTGACCGCTACAATCCTATCAAGATGATGTCTGACTCCGGTGCGCGTGGTAACATCACTCAGATGAGACAGCTCGCAGGTATGCGCGGACTTATGTTTGCTACATCAGGTAAGACTATGGAGCTTCCTATTAAGTCTAACTTCCGTGAGGGTCTTAACATCCTCGAATACTTCATCGCTGCCCGCGGTGCGCGTAAGTCTCTTTCCGATACTGCGCTTAAGACTGCGGACTCCGGTTACCTTACACGTCGTCTCGTTGACGTTTCTCAGGACGTTATCATCCGCGAGCGTGACTGCGGTGCTACTCACGGTATCACAGTTTCCGAGATCAAGGACGGCAACGAGGTTATCGAAAAGCTTTCTGACAGAATCTTCGGCCGTTACGTTATCGGCGACGTTGTTCACCCCGAGACGGGTGAGGTCATCGTTGCGGACAACACCATGGTATCCGAGTCTCAGGCTAAGGCTGTTGAGGCTGCGGGAATCAAGGAGGTTCACCTCAGAACCGTTCTTCAGTGTAAGGCTCGCCGCGGTGTTTGTGCACACTGCTACGGCGCTGACCTTGCAAACTCCAAGACAGTTAACATCGGTGAGGCAGTTGGTATCATCGCTGCTCAGTCTATCGGTGAGCCCGGTACTCAGCTTACCATGAGAACCTTCCATACCGGTGGTGTTGCGGGAAGCGACATTACACAGGGTCTTCCCCGAGTTGAGGAGCTCTTCGAGGCAAGAAAGCCCAAGAAGACTGCTACCGTTGCAGAATTTGCAGGTAAGGTCGAGATCCGCGACGTTAAGAAGATCCACAATATTGTTATTACAAATGAAGAGACCGGAGAGGCCAAGGAATATCCCATCGCTTACGGTACTCAGATCATAGTTCAGGAGGGTGACTACGTTACCGCAGGTCAGGAGCTGACCGCAGGCTACAAGAACCCTGCTGATATCCTCCGTATCAACGGTATCGATGCAGTTTACGACTACATCATCCTCGAGGTACAGAAGGTTTACTCCAGCCAGTCTATCGGCATCAACGACAAGCACATCGAGGTTATCACACGTCAGATGACCAAGAAGATGAAGATCGAAGATCCCGGAAGCACAGATATGCTCCCCGGCATCAACGTTGAAAAGCTTGAGTTCCTTGATGCTAACGAAGAGATCCAGCGCCGTATCGACGCAGGTGAGCGCGACCTTCAGCTTGCTACTGCAGAGCCTGTTCTTCTCGGTATCACCAAGGCTTCTCTCCAGACTGAGTCCTTCCTCTCAGCTGCATCCTTCCAGGAGACCACAAAGGTCCTCACCGAGGCTGCTATCAAGGGTAAGGTAGACCACCTTATGGGTCTTAAGGAGAACGTTCTTATCGGTAAGCTCATTCCTGCAGGTACAGGTATGCCCTGCTACAATGACGTTGAGGTCAAGAAGATCAACACCGCTGAGGACGACGAGTTCTATGAAAAGTACGGCTCTATCGCTTACGAGGAGCCTGCTATGGAAAGCGCTGTTGATTCTATTGAGGATTCCGACGAGGAATTCGACGATATGGACGACGATTTCTCCTACGATGATATGGACGGCGACGACGAATTCGCAGAGGACATCTTCGACGTTGAGGACAACTTTGCTGAAGACTCAGACGACGATTTCATTGAAGACTGATTATCTAAAACAAAACATCCGCTCTTTTGAGCGGATGTCAGCTTGAAGACAAAGTCCCGAAAGGGGCTTTGTTTTTTTGCCTGAAAGGAGAAAATATGGTATAATAGAAGCAGGAAGCGAGGGGAAAGAAATGATAACGAACAAGGATAATAAAAGCTATCAGATACAGATGTTCAGTATCGACGAACTGGTACCTGAGGATCATCTGCTCAGAAAAATCGATGCAGCAATTGACTGGAGCTTCATATACGATCTGGTAAAAGATAAGTACAGCGAGGATAAGGGCAGACCAAGCATAGACCCGGTAACACTGATCAAAATACCGATGATACAATACCTTTACGGAATCCGTAGTATGCGCCAGACCATAAAAGAAATCGAAGTAAATATGGCGTACAAGTGGTTTTTGGGATTGGATGTAACCGAAAAGGTCCCTCACTTTACAACGTTTGGCAAGAATTACACAAGAAGATTTAAGGATACAGATCTCTTTGAGCAGATCTTCACCCATATATTAGAGGAGTGCATAAAGCACAGGTTTGTAAACCCTAAAGAGGTATTTGTCGATGCAACTCACGTAAAAGCATGTGCAAACGGAAAGAAATATACTACCGAAGTGGTTCGCGAAGAAGCGTTGTTCTATGAAGAGCAGTTGAAGAAGGAAATCACCGACGACAGAGTAGAACATGGAAAGAAACCGTTGAAGGATAAGAATGATGATGACGATGAGAACGGCGGTGGTGTGGGTGATGTAAAAGAAGAAAAGCGAAGCACTACAGACCCCGACAGCGGTTGGTTCCATAAGGGCGAGCACAAACAAGTATTTGCATACTCAATTGAAACAGCGTGCGATAAGAATGGCTGGATATTAGGTTATACAATTAACAAAGGAAATCTTCACGATAGCAGAACCTTCAAAGGATTATACGACAAGCTGAGAGCTTTCAGTATTGAAAAATTGATTGCAGATGCAGCCTACAAAACCCCTGCCATAGCCAAGCTTCTGATAGATGATAACATCTCCCCCATATTCCCCTACAAGCGACCTCAAACAAAAGACGGTTTTTTCAAAAAATATGAGTATGTGTATGATGAATACTATGATTGTTACATTTGCCCCAACAACAAGATCTTAAGCTATTCTACTACAAATCGAGAAGGCTACCGCGAGTACAAGAGCTGTTCTTCTGATTGTGCAAACTGTCCTTTCCTTCATCAATGTACCGAAAGTAAAGATAAGGTTAAGGTTGTCACTCAGCATATTTGGGAAAATTACATAGAGATATGTGAAGATCTCAGGCACACGGAGGAAAACAAAGATCTGTATGACAAAAGAAAAGAAACCATCGAACGCATCTTCGGCACTGCCAAAGAGCATCATGGTTTCCGTTATACACAGTTAATTGGCAAAGCCCGGATGAAAATGAAGGTCGGGCTTACTTACGCATGCCTAAATCTCAAAAAATTAGCCAATATGTTATACTTAAAAAGGGAGAAAGAGTCCCTTTCTTCCCATTTTTTCTCTATCTTCTTTTCTCTTTTTAATTTCAAGTATTCTTTTTCTTGAAACTATTGACAAAAGGAGTTCTGTCAACGTCCAGAACTCCTTTTGTCTTCAATCTGACATCCGCTCTTTTGAGCGGATGTTTTTTATATATCTTCATTTAATTTGTATCCTGAAAATCTGCGGCAAAGTATGAGAGCTTGGCGGTTTACCCTTTCGCATCTCTTATTTATATTTGAAATATGGACGGATACGGTATTTTCGTTTTTGGAGGGCTCCTTCAGGCAATAGCTTGAAAGCTTATCCGGTGTGAGCCACGTATCCCTCGGGGCTGTTATAAGGCCTCTTGCAATACGCATCTCGGTTTTTGTGAGGTATATTTCTTTTCCTCCGACGCTCAGAAATCTATCCTTTTCAGAAATGCCTCTGATACGGGAGAGAGCTTCCTTCTCAATGCTGAGATACCGTTCCTTTGCGAAAGCGAAAAGCGTATCGGTCTCGCAAAATGCTACCTCTGCCTTGAGCCTGTACATTTCTGCAATGCTTCTCACCTCGCCCATGGCAACGCGGTCTGCAGTTAAGATAAGACTTGCCGCCATATAAAGCTCCGTCTCCTCTGCTCTGCCCACGGCGCAGGGGATGCTCTCCTTCAGCAGGGCCTCTCTTATCTCGTGTATTTCTTTCCTTTTGTAGTTCGTTTCTATAAGCAGTATCATGTTCTATTGCTCCGCATCTCAGAATATACTTAACCAGCACAAAGAAAGGTTTGGTTCTTATATGTTCGTTTGCTCAGTTAAAGGAAACACCTTAAAGCTCTGGGGAATAATCGCTCTTGCTCTTATTGCAGTTACCGTTCTTATCTTTGCCCTTCCCGAGGAAAATGCTGTTCTTGCGGCAAGTATTTTTGAGGGAGGGGACACCGTTAGCTACGACAGAATAAAAACTGACAAGCAAAGAACGGATTTTCTCTCCCAGTTCGGTTGGGAGACTGAAGGGGGTCTCGTTGAAGAGGTGGAAATAAAGATACCTGCGGATTTTGACAAGGTCATGAGCTCTTACAACGAGATACAGAAGGCTCAGGGCCTTGATCTTTCAAAATACAAAGGCAAAACGGTACAGCGCTATACCTATGAGATAACCAACTATCCCGACTACAGCGGTACCGTTTATGCCAACGTTATTATTTACAAAAGCCGCGTTATCGGCGGAGATATCTGCTCTGCCGACGTTAAGGGCTTTATTCAGGGCTTTGAGATGCCAAAGACCGACAAAGAGGCCGATAAATAATTACTTATGCTTCAGCTCAATGACGGTGACACCGAAATCTCCCTCGCCGTACTGACCTGCTCTGTATGACGCAACTCTCTTATCCTTTTTGAGAAAGTTCCATATTGCCGCTCTGAGAGCTCCCGTTCCCTTTCCGTGAATAACGGTTACGGAATATATCTGGGCGATATACGCATCGTCAAGATATCTGTCCACCATAAAGCAGGCGTCGTCACCTATCATACCGCGGACGTCAAGCTCGGGCTTGAAGGACTTGGAAACTGCCTGACGGTAGGTCTTGGCTGCGGTCTTCTTTCCGTTCTCAGTTACCGTTGCGCCATCCACAAGCTTTAGCTGTGACACGTTGAGCTTTGTTTTGAGTATGCCCATCTGCACGGTAACGTTGCCTTTTTTATCGGGATCCTCAAGAAGTGTTCCCGTAGTGCCGAGAGTACGGTGGATAACGTCGTCTCCCTTTTTCAGCTCTCTCGGGAGGACGTATCCGTCGTCCTTATCCTCCTCCTTTTCATTGGAAAGACGATAATTCTTGACCTCGTTTTTGATATTCTTCTTGGACTGAGAAAGCTTATCTCCGAAATTCTCGCTATCCTTGGCGCGCTTCGCCTCATCAAGCTGCTTCAAGATATAATCGCTGGTTGCTCTTGCGGAATCGATTATCTGACGGGCCTTCTTTCTTGCATCCTCAGCCTCGGCCTCCGCCGTGCCAAGCCTGCGCTCAAGCTCGGCCTCAGCATTCTTCTTATATTCCTCATACTCGCGGCGAAGAGCTTGTGCCTTTGCACGCTCGCTCTCAAGCTTGAAGCGCTCGCTCTCAAGCTTTTCTATAACTGCCTCGAAGCTTCGGCTGCCTACGTCTACATAGCCGCGGGCTCTCTCTACTATCTTTTCGGGAAGGCCAAGCTTTTCCGATATTGCAAAGGCATTGGACTTGCCGGGGGTGCCTATTATAAGCTTATAGGTGGGCTTTAAGGTATCCACGTCAAACTCGCAGGATGCGTTGCAGATGCCCTCTCTCTCAAGGGCAAAGGCCTTGAGCTCTGCATAGTGGGTGGTTGCGGCGCAGAGGGCGCCTCTCTCCATTACCTCCTCAAGGACTGACATTGCAAGGGCCGCGCCCTCTACGGGGTCTGTTCCCGAGCCAAGCTCATCGAAAAGGACGAGTGAGCGGTCTGTCATCTCCCTTAGGATATTGACTATTCCCACCATATGGGAGGAGAAGGTGGAAAGGGACTGCTCTATGGACTGCTCGTCACCGATATCGGAGAATATTTCATCAAATACTCTCACAGACGCCCTCTCGCAGGGGAGCTGCAGGCCTGACTGAGCCATTACGGAGAAAAGGCCGAGAGTTTTAAGAGACACGGTCTTACCGCCCGTATTTGGACCCGTTATCACAAGCATCTGCCATTCTCCGCCGACCTCTATGGTTACGGGAACGGCCTTTCCGTCGGCTATAAGAGGATGTCGGCACCTTTCAAGGCGCACGGGGCCGGAGGCCGTTATCTCAGGCTCCACCGCGTTCATTGCATATGCAAGGTCTGACGCGGCAAAGGTGAAGGCAAGGATAGTTATATTGGAATAATCAAGGCGGACGAGTCCGCTTATCTTTGCAACCTCCTGAGACAGCTCAAAGAGGATACGGTCTATCTCGTACTCCTCCTTTGACTGAAGCTCTCTCAGCTCGTTATTTGCCTCTACCACGCTCATAGGCTCTATGAACAGAGTTGCTCCCGAGGCGCTGGTATCGTGAACGAGGCCCTTTACCTCATTGCGGTACTCGCTCTTTACGGGAATTACAAATCTGCCGCCTCTTGTGGTTACTATATTCTCCTGAAGATACTTTGAAACAGAAGAGCCCTGAGTATACTTTTGCATAAGATCTGCTATCTTTGCATTTGTCCGTCTTATCTTATGTCTTATCTCCGAAAGGGCGGGGCTTGCCTCATCTGCTATCATATCCTCGGAGATGATTGCCTTATATACGGCATCCTCCTGTTTTTTATGGACAGAAAGGCGCATAAATATCTCATCAAGGCTCGTTTCAAACTTTCTGTCGCTCTTGATGTATTCAAGAAGGCCTCTTGCCGTTCTTAATACGTTTGCAACGTCAAGAAGCTCTCTCGGAGAAAGGGTGGCTCCCTTATCCGCTCTCTCAAGGGCTGAGGTCACGTCCTTGACGGAGCCGAAGGAGGGATTTCCCTTCTGGCCTGAAAGTCGCTTTGCATCGGCGCATCGGCGCTGTCTCTGCCTGACCTCGTCTATATCATCAGAGGGGGTGAGCTCAAGAGCCATGGCCTTTGCGCCCTCGGTGGACGCTTTTTTGCAAAGCAGCTCTCTTATTTTATTAAACTCAAGTGTATAAAGATTTTTTTCGTTCATATCAGAATTGATTTATAAAATTCAAGTGTTGCAAAGGGATGCTCAAGGTGGTTTACGAGATAGCCCTCCGTTACCCTTGACAGAAGATACATATCATCCTCCGCAAGAGAAAATGCAAGCAGCTTTTCCTGTGGGCAGGAAACTATGTATCTCATTGCGTTAAGAGTGGGGCAGGTTATTATATAGTAAAGCCTTGCGGTTCCCTCTATCATCTCCTCCTCCTTCTCTGCCCTCGGCTTACACTCGGGACACAGGAGGCGACCGTTCATTACGTCAAGGTACACGTCAGAGGCGATATCGCAGCCGCAGACGTCGCACCCCGAAAGATCGGGAAGAAAGCCTATCTGCGCGCAGGCTCTCAGCTCAAAGGCGGCCTTTATCTTTCGCATCTCTTCGCTTTTTCTGTTTGATATGGCATACAGAGTATTGAGAGTCAAGCGCAAAAGCTGAGGGTCTGCGGCTCCCTCTACGCTGACGTCGCAAAGCACGTCGCAAATATAGGCCGCAAGGGAAAGCCTGTCCAGATCGTCTCTGAGGCCAAAAAAGCACTCTATAAGCTCGCTCTCCTCGATATACCAGAACTTTTTGGATTTTTTCAGCACGAAGGTGGAATACGCAAAGGGCTGGCAGGCGGGCATATTTTTATTCTTGAGGCTTTTTACGCCCTTGCCCGTTACCGTTATCTTGCCGTATTCCTGCGTTACGAGGGTGATTATCTTATCGTAATCTCCCGTTTCAGTCTCGCGGACGTTAAGCCCTCTGACCGTTATTCTTTCCATCAGTCAAGATCCTTGGGGTTGAAGCCGAAGTTATTGAGGTTGAAGTCGCTGTCGCGCCACTTCTCCTTGACCTTTACCCAGAGATTGAGATAGACCTTCATACCGAAGAAGGCCTCAAGGTCCTCTCTTGCATAGGAGCCGATCCTCTTCAGCATCTCTCCGCCCTTACCTACGATAATTCCCTTATGGGATTCCTTTTCGCAATAGATCTCGGCGCGGATGGAAAGAAGGTCCTCCTCCTCCTTGAACTCCTCAATTACTACTGCGGAGCCGTGGGGGATCTCGCGGGAAAGAGTTCTCAGCATTTTTTCTCTGATTATCTCTGCGGCGATCTGCTTTTCGGGCTGATCCGTTATCATATCCTCCTCAAAGAACCAGTCGCCCTCGTAGAGGAATTTTTCAGCCTCCTCCATTACGTCCTGAAGGTTCTTCTCCTTAAGTGCGCTGACGGGGACTACTGCATCGAAATCATAGATCGCGGCATACTGCGCGATGGTCTCTGCAACGGCTGCGCGGTCTACAAGGTCTATCTTATTGAGAACGAGCATTGCGGGTATCTCATCTGCCTTTACCTTTTCGCAGATGCTCTTCTCTACCTCGCCGGGGGCCTTGCCTGCATCGG
The DNA here is from genome assembly GCA_045545335.1 of Candidatus Avispirillum sp. GTDB lineage: Bacteria > Bacillota > Clostridia > Oscillospirales > CAG-272 > Avispirillum. The sequence goes on from JAZQAS010000069.1 coordinate 25,052, forward strand.
CAATGAGGATAACTGCATCTGCAGTTCCGAGAGAGGAGCGCACGCTCTTCATCATATAGGTTCCAAGCTTGGTTTTTGCCTTATGGATACCGGGGGTATCAAGAAAGACGAACTGATTCTCGCCCTCGGTGAGTATACCCATGATACGGTTTCTCGTTGTCTGAGGCTTTGATGATACGATTGCTATCTTTTCGCCGAGAAGGGCGTTCATAAGTGTGGATTTTCCTACGTTGGGGCGTCCTACTATTGCTATAAATGCGGTCTTTTTCATTTCCATTTATCCTTTATTATTTATTCTTCCGGACAGTCGGGGACGCCTGTCCCTACAAGATCATATTGTTGATCTCTTGATATTTTAAGTATCTCCATTATTTCCTTCTGACGCCTTCTCATATCGGCATCATCCTCCTCGGAAAGCTCGTGATCGTAGCCGAGAAGATGAAGAGTGGAGTGAACGGTGAGGAATGCTACCTCACGCTTAAAGCTATGGCCGAACTGCTCCGCCTGCTCTGCCGCCCTCTCAAGGGACAGCACTATATCTCCAAGCTCTGCGGGAAAGCCGGGGTCGGGCTCGTCGCCTGCGCGAAAATCGTAGAGAGGAAAGGACAGAACGTCTGTTGCGCTGTCCTTATCTCTGTACTCGCGGTTCAACTCTCTTATGCCCTCGTTATCCGTGAAGGTGACTGACACCTCGCAATCGTATTGAAAGCCCTCGTAATTAAGGGCGGCAAGGACGGCGCGGCGGATAAGGCTGCGAAGGCCGATGCCCGTCTTATAGGCGCTCTGCTCGTTTTTGCAATACATTTTAAGCTTCATCGCTTTTCTGTCCGCCTTTCTGCGCGGAACGCTCCCTGAGCCTTGCTCTGAGCGCTTTTTGCTTTTTCGTTTGCGTGCTTTTCATAGGCGAGGATTATCTGCTGAACAAGCCTATGGCGCACTACGTCTCTGTCGGAAAACTCGTGTATCGCTATATCCTCGATGCCTCTGAGTATCTTCACGGCCTCGGAAAGGCCAGAGCGCTGTCCGAAGGGCAGGTCTGTCTGAGTAAGGTCGCCCGTTACAACTGCCTTTGAGCCGTTGCCGAGACGGGTGAGAAACATCTTCATCTGCTCGGGGGTGGTATTCTGCGCTTCATCAAGGATTATGAAGCAATCGTCAAGGGTCCTGCCTCGCATATACGCAAGAGGCGCGATCTCTATGGTCATCTTCTCCATAAGACGGGCGCAGGTCTCCATACCCAGCATCTCGTAAAGCGCATCATACAAGGGGCGAAGATAGGGGTCTATCTTCTGCTGAAGGTCGCCGGGAAGAAAGCCGAGGCGCTCCCCTGCCTCGACCGCGGGACGGGTGAGGATTATTCTCGTCACCTCGTGGGCGCGCAGGGCCTTTACCGCCATTGAGACTGCAAGGAAGGTCTTGCCCGTTCCCGCAGGGCCTATGCCGAAGACAACGGTATTTTTCTTTATTGCATCAACGTATTTCTTCTGACCTACGGTCTTTGCCTTTATTGGTCTGCCCTTTGCGCTTATGCATATACAATCGCCTGAAAGGCTTGAAAGCTCCTCGCTTTTTCCGTCTCTGACCATTGCTATAACGTATTCCACCGTCTGCTCGGTGACGTTCTCATTCATGGCCGCCACCTTTTTAAGCTGCTCAAGGGTGCTTGCGGCAAGGAGTGTATCTCCCTCGTTGCCCTCAACAATGACCGTATCCGCGCCCTCTTCGCCTTCGTTTCTGTTATAGATACGCACGCCGAAGGCCTGCTCGATACGCCTTACGTTTCTGTCAAAGCTGCCGAAGATACGCAGGGTCATTTCGCTGTTCTGAATACTTACTGTTCTTGTCATACTTCTCTACTCTTTATCTCTGTTCTCCCTCGCCTGTAGCCGGAGGGGGACTTTTTTTGCTATATCCGCAAGGCACCAAAGGTCGCATTCTATTGTATACGCCTTGCTCTCTGCCTTTTCCTTTACGGTTTTTGAAAGGAGGGTCGCATCTCCAAGGGTCTCGCAAAGCTTTTCTCTGTAAAGAGCCGTTGCCCTCTCTCTAGCCTCACTTTCCGTCAAGGTGACCTGCTCCTTTTTATACTCCCTGTATTCCGTCGTTTTTACGTACAGCGGAAGGGCTACCGTATCAAACAGCAGGACCTGATTATTCATAGTTATTGTATCATAAAACTCATATGAATTGCTACTGTTTACAAAAAGATTTATATCAAATTTGAAAAATCTCAGCGTTTTTTTCTCCTCTTTTTCCCCCGTATACACCTTTTCTTCGCTTTCATAGGGAACGCTGACCTTAAACGAGCGCTTTACCCTTGCATATACGCTTCCATCGGCGCTTTCGTATCTGTTGAATATCTCCTTATAGGTGATGGCGCCGCTTATGAGAAGCTCGCCCTTTCGCACCGTTTCTCCTATCTCCACCACGGGCTTGCCCTCTGTTGCGGCTATTCTTTCTATGCTTCCGTCCTCGCCTGCAACTATATTATAAAAGCCCCCGTCACCCTTCTTTTCCTCGCCGTTTTTTATCTCCCGAACCTCCACGTTTGCGTGAGTGCCGTTCATATTTACGGCTATCCACGCAATATTATCGCTCTCAAGGAGGAACTGATTATGCAGCATATCGAAATCTATATCCCCGTATGTATCTCCCACTCCGCACCCAAGCTTTTCAAGAAGGGCGATTATCTCACCGTCGCTGACGGTGGTATTACCGGTGACGTTTACGCACCATATGACCCTGCCCGACAGCCACACCAGAAGAGCTATGATGAGGATTCCTATTGCAATACCCGGCCTTTTTCTGTATCGGTACAAAACCGCAGGCAGGCCCCTCCACTCGCCTGCCTTTACCTCAACTCCCTCTTTTTCAAATGCCTCTGAAAGCTTTTTCTTTCTGTACAGGGGGACGAGAAAGGAAAAGCTTTCCTCCTCGCTTTTCATATCTCTGAATGCAACGTCCTCCCGAGAGAGGACGGAAAACACCCGACGGCGATCCTGCAAGGAAAAGGAAAGGCGCGCCTCGCCGAGAATATACTGAAGTATCATCAGCAGATGCCTCCCATATCTATTACGGTTATCTCGCCCGATATGCTGAGAAGGTCCTGCCGATAGGCTGATATCTCAAGCCTGCGGCCGCATATCTTGACTATTCCGTTTACCGTATCCACCATTATGGAGCTCTCGTTATAATCAAGAAGGTTTCTGCATCCCGTCAGCATAAGCTCGCCCTTGCCGTGTACCTCAAGGAGAGAGGCGCTTCCCGTCTGCTCTCGGAATTTCTCTACGAAGCTTTTAAATCTTTCGCCCATTGCTACCTCTTTATCTGCATTGTTTTTTCATATTTGCATATATATTTTATGAATTTTTCCTTAGTTTATTACATAAGAGGTCTGCATTGAAAAGGCTTTGGCGTTTATTGGTTTTATTGATACTTTTTTCGGGGGCCGTTATCCTTACGGTATTTTCCCAAAGGGCATCGGAATATGCGCGGGAAGCACTAAAGGTCTGCGCTGTATCGGTGATTCCCTCGCTTTTTCCATACATGGTCATTTCTCATATGACCGTGAACAGCTCGGCCGCAGGGCTTTTCGGAAGATATCTGCCCCTATCAAGGCTATATTCCCTGCCTGACTGCGCGTCTGCGCCCATCATCCTCGGGGCTCTTTGCGGCTTTCCCGTTGGGGTGACCTGCTCCGTTCGGCTCTACGAAAACGGGAGCATTACGAAGGAGCAATGCGAGGCGCTTATCTCCTGCGCGGGGAACGTGGGGCCCTCCTTTATCGTTTCCGTTATCGGGGCCTCCTTTTTCGGGAGCAGCGCCTTCGGCTGGCTTCTATACGTTTTTCAGCTTTTATCCTCCTTTGCGGCTTCGCTTTTTATAAACAGGCTGGTTTTTCCTTTGAAAAAGGTGGATGCAAAATCAGCACCCCCACCGCCTTTCAAGGCCTGCAGCTTTTCGGCGGCGGTGGCAGACTCATGCTCATCGGTGACAAGAGTTTGCGGCTTTATCGTTTTCTTTTCAGTTATTTTCGCTTTTACGGTACCATTTATCGAGACGGTATCAGAGATGGGAGCGGCACTCCTCGCCTCCATACTTGAGTTTTCCTCGGGGGCGCGGTACAGCGCGGGTCTCGGCGGAGCCCGTGGGCGGTTTTTCTGCGGCCTTTCCGTCGGCTTTTCGGGCTTATGCGTTTTTTCGCAGACCGCATCATTCACGGCGGGAGCCTCTCTTTCTCTCAAGCGCACCTTTGCCGTTAAGATACTTCAGGGCCTGCTTTGCGGAGCTTTTTCTGCATTTATCCCTCCCCTTTTCAACGTAATGCAGGCAGGATGCTCTCTTCCGCCCGTTTACGACAGAGTCTCTCTCTTGATATCAGCTCCTTTTCTGCCTGCCATCATCTCTGCCATACTCTATTTTTTCGCGCTAAAAAGCATTATGAGTGAATAAATATGTAAAAATATCTTGATTTGTAGCGGATTTTTTAATATAATGATTTAGTATGATAAAATTAAGGCGGTGAGACTGTGTGAAGATTGATAAATGCGAACGCATTTGTGCATACTGCGAATGTGCGGTGCCTGTTTTTGACGACGATACCATGCTTTGCAAGCACCACGGCATCGTTGAAAAGGCTTACGCCTGCAGAAAATTTTCATATGACCCCTTAAAGAGGATGCCCCCGAGGGCGACCTCTGCGCCTTCCCTTGAATACATTGATATAGACAACTGATAAAGGACCTGAAAATATGATAATCGAAATAGAAGAAGCTAAATATAAACTGACAAACTTCAGAGCTGATATTGAAGAGCTGGGCAACGCCCTCAGAGTGGACGATCTTCGCGCACAGGCAGAGGAGCTTGACCGCAAGGCTCTTGAGCCCGACTTCTGGAACGACCAGGAGAACTCGGGAAAGATCCTTCGCCAGACAAAGCAGCTGAAGGACAAGATAGAGCGCTACGACCGCCTCGCAGCAAAGCTTGAGGATGCCATCACCCTTTGCGAGCTTGCTCTTGAGGAAAACGACGAGTCTATGAAGGAAGAGATCTTCACCGAGGTCAGCGAGATCGAGGCCGAGGAGGAAAAGCAGCGCATCGAGGTGCTTCTCTCCGGAGAATACGACCAAAACAACGCTATCCTCTCCTTCCATCCCGGCGCCGGCGGCACCGAGGCTCAGGACTGGGCTCAGATGCTCTACCGTATGTACACCCGTTGGGGTGAGTCTCACGGCTACAACGTTAAGCTTATCGACTGGCTTGACGGAGAAGAGGCAGGAATCAAATCTGCTACCATTATGATCGAGGGCATCAACGCCTACGGATATCTTAAGAGCGAAAACGGCGTTCACAGACTCGTTCGCGTTTCTCCCTACGACGGCTCGGGCAGACGCCACACCTCCTTCGCTTCCGTTGAGGTGCTCCCCGAATTTGACGACGACAACTCCATCGAGCTTCGCGACGAGGACCTTGAGATCACGGCGCACCGTTCATCAGGCGCCGGCGGACAGCACGTTAACAAGACTGACTCCGCTATCCGTATCGTTCACATCCCCACGGGTATCGTTGTCGGCTGCCAGACAGAGCGAAGCCAGCTTCAGAACAAGGAAACTGCTCTCAAGATGCTGAAATCCAAGCTTATGGAGATCAAGCAGAGAGAAAAGCTTGAGAAGATCGAGGATATTACGGGAAACAAGACCAACATCGAGTGGGGCGCTCAGATCCGTTCCTACGTATTTATGCCCTACACTCTCGCAAAGGATACACGTACAGGCTTTGAGGACGGTAACATCCAGAGCGTTATGGACGGCAACATTGACGGCTTTATCAACGCTTACCTCAAGATGATAACTGAAAAATAATCAAACGGGCGGATACAATCCGCCCGTTTCTAAAAGGAAAAGCTATGAAAAAAGAAGCCTCCCGCCAGGGAGAATCACTTATATTCGAGGGTATGACCTCCATTTCCGCCGTTATCAACGGGGGATACAGAAATATTGAAAAGGTATACTTCGACCGCGAAAAGAACGACAAGAAGAACAGGCAGCTCTCCTGGCTTTTACAAAAAAGCCGCGAGATGGGCTTCTCTATAGAATTTACCGACAGAGATACCATTGAAAAAATGTCCACGGGTACGTCACACGGCGGGGTTATTGCAATATGCACAGACCGCGAGATACCTGACATTAGTGCTCTTTCTCCAAAGGAAGACGGCTTTTACGTTATGATAGACGGAATCGAGGATCCATACAACTTCGGCTACGCTATCCGCACCCTTTATGCCGCGGGGGCTGACGCTATCATCCTCACGCCGAGAAACTGGATGAGCGCCGCAGGCGTGGTTTGCCGCTCATCTGCAGGAGCAAGCGAGCTTTTGCCCCTTTACGTTTCCGAGGGCGAGGAGGCAAGCTCTTTCTTCAAGGCTCACGGCACGAAGGTGGTTGCCGCGGGAATACGCGACTCTGTTTCTGCCTTTGATGCAGATCTCTCTCTTCCCCTCTTTCTCATAGTTGGCGGAGAGAAGCGGGGCATTTCCGCAAAGGTGCTTGCAACTGCCGATACGGTGGTTCGCCTTGACTATGCCAGAGAGTTCAACGGCTCTCTTTCCGCCGCATCCTGCGCCTCCGTTCTCGCTTACGAAATTTACAGACAAAACAGAAAATAACGCATTTTTCCACATATATTATCCTCCGTTTTTGAAACAATATTACCGTGAGCTTTTCACAATAATTTAACGGAGGACGATATGTCTAAGCACTCTTCTATTAACAGCTTTACCACCTATATCGCCTGCGGTATGGTGGTTGGCAGCGCTATCGGCACTGCCGCTGCCGTTATGATGGCTACGAAAAAGAAAAAGCCTGAGGGTATTCGCGAAAAGGCTGTTTGCGCCGCAAACACCATGGGCGCTATTATGCAGAATATTGCAAATATGGCAAGATAACCTCGGGCTGTCGAGAAGGATGCAGAAGCCGTGAATTGTCCGTCGTCGGCGTACAAAGGTACGACAGAGGGACAATTCGCGGCTAAAAAGCCGC
>JAZQAS010000070.1:0-6463 GCA_045545335.1 Candidatus Avispirillum sp.
CGACGGGAACCCCCAAAAGCTCGAAAACTCGCTTTCGGGGAACCCCTGCGACTGTCCTTTCAACGAAACGATATTTGCAGGTAAGCGTTACGTCTGTAATTAGGACAGTCGGGGACGCCTGTCCCTACAACAACGTGTGTCTTTCCCGTTCGTTTATGCATCAAATTTCGTTTTTGTTTGCGTTCTGATATGCGGACGAACGAGGGAGCGCCTCCGGTGGAGGATGAAGCGACCGACGTGAGGGTGCCGCGGTCGAAATTGCGCAAGCGAAAGCGAGCATGCAATTTCGGGTACCGCAAACGGACGTGCAATGCACGCCCCTACAACAACGCTACGCATCTCGCTGCCAAACAGAGATTTGATCCTCCTCTACCCAAGATATTTTTCGCGGTTGATTTCGGGCGGAGGATATGATATAATGAAAAAAATGTCAAAACCTATCTCATTTCGGGAGACAGATATATGGACAGACAGACTTACAAGGCTTACGTTGACATACTCCGCTCGGAGCTTGTGCCCGCAATGGGCTGCACCGAGCCCATCGCCATTGCTTACACGGCGGCAAGCGCAAGGGCCGCTCTGCCTGCGGGCTGCGGGATAGAGCGAGTTGAGATCGCAGTCAGCGGTAATATTTTAAAAAACGTCAAGAGCGTTAAGGTTCCAAACACCGGCGGACTTTGCGGCATCGGAGCGGCAGTGGCTGCGGGCATCGTTGCGGGAGACCCTGAGAGGGAGCTTGAGGTGCTTGCAGGCATACCCCACGAAAGCCACGGGGATATTACCGCTTTTCTTCGGGGCACTCCCATATCCGTCAGCGAAGCGCAGAGCGAGTTCGTTCTTGACATTTGCATTACCCTTTTTGCAGAGGGACACACGGTTTTTGCCCGCACCGCTCAGCACCACACGGGTCTTTGCCTTATTACTCTTGACGGCGAGACCGTTTTTGAGCGCGAGCTTATAGAACAGGCAAAGGAAAAGGATCACTCCTGCCTCAGCATTGAGGGGATCATCGAATTTGCAGACACCTGCGACCTCGACGACGTTCGGGAGACTCTTGACAGGCAGATCAAATACAACTGCGCCATTGCAAAAGAGGGTCTTACGGGAAAATACGGCGCCGCCATCGGCAGAACTCTCCTTATGTCCTACGGAAACTCCGTTCACAACAGGGCTAAAGCTTGGGCCGCGGCAGGCTCAGACGCGCGAATGAACGGCTGCGAGAAGCCCGTTGTTATCAACTCGGGCAGCGGAAATCAGGGCATGACCGCTTCTCTTCCCGTTATCGTTTACGCAAGGGAGCTTAACGTCTCAGACGACGAGCTCTACCGCGCGCTTCTCGTTTCCAATCTTACGACGATTCACTTAAAGACGGGCATCGGCTGTCTCTCAGCTTACTGCGGCGCTATCAGCGCAGGCTGCGGTGCAGGCGCGGGAGTTATGTACCTCCACGGCGGACGTCTTGAGGAGATATCTCACACTATCGTTAACGCGCTTGCAATTAACTCCGGCGTCGTTTGCGACGGAGCAAAGGCAAGCTGCGCCGCAAAGATCGCGTCCAGCGTTGAATCCGGTCTGCTGGGAATGCAGATGTATATGCACGGCAAGGAGTTCTACGGCGGCGACGGTCTCGTTGCGCGGGGAGTTGAGGCTACCATTCAGAACATCGGAAAGCTTGCGCAGAGCGGCATGGCTCAGACGGACCGCGAGATAATCAAGATAATGCTTGAAAACTGAAATGGAAAACGAAATATTTAAAAGCGCCCGTCCCGACCAAAAAAAGCTTTTAAGCTACGGCTTTACAAGGGACGGCGGGCTCTGCTCCTACACTACAGACATTGACGGCGGCCATATGGCCCTTACGGTATACGTTGAAGAGGGGCGCGTCCGAACGGCGGTCTTTGACCGAGACTGCGGCGAGGAATACGTGCTTTACCGCGTTGCGGGGGCGCAGGGCACTTATATCGGCAAGGTGCGCGAGGAGATAAAGGGTATTCTTGAGGATATCTGCGAGGCCTGCTTTTACACGCAATCCTTTTTTGTGAGCGCAACCCAGTCCCTTTTCGCCTACTGCCGAGAGAAATACGGGGATATGCCCGAATACCTTTTTGAAGGCTCTCCCGATTGCGCTGTTTTTAGGAGAAAGGATTCGCAAAAATGGTATGCGGCCGTTATGAAGATACCGCGAGCGCGTCTCTCCCTTCCCGGTGAGGGGACCGTTGAGATCGTGAACCTGCACGCAAAGGCTGAGGACGTTCCCTCTCTCATTGACAAAAGGAGCATCTTCCCTGCCTACCACATGAACAAAAAGCACTGGATCACCGTGCTTCTTGACGGGGGCATCTCGGAGCAGCTTCTCTTCTCCCTTATCGATATCAGCTATCTTTTGGGAGACGGAAAGCAGAAAAAGAAAAGATCATAAAAAAACTGTTGCAAATAATGCAACAGTTTTTTTATATCAATAAAGAGATCTCATTTCAAGATCCTTAGTTGAGCACCAGCCGTAGATATTATTATATTTTACGAAGGCGCGGTCTCCCTCAACGATATATACGAGGATCATCTCTCCGTTGGGAATGATGGTATAGAAGCTGTCGTCTGCCACGTAGTTTTCCGTTGTGAGGTCAACGCCTGCGGCGGAATTGACTCTTGCGCGGTAGATGGGCTCGCCGTTATACTCGTAGGGCTCGAACAAAAAGTCGCAGGAGCACCAGCCGTACACGCCGTCAACGCAGGTATAGGCCCAGTTATTCTGGATCTTCTCAACGGTTATCACGCTGCCGTTGGGAATAAGGCCGACTATGGCTCCCGAGGCGATATCGGGGAGGTTTCTCATTCTGAGGCCGCCGTGGGCAATGACTATCCTCTGATCGTCTGCGTAAGCGCTTTCAAATTCGGGCTCAGTTTCAACGGGAGGCTTTGGGGCCTCGGTCTCGGGCTCCGTTTCCTCGTCCTCGTAATAGGGCAAGGTCACGGGCGTATTCTCATACATATCGTCGGGCTCGTAGACGTCGTCGTGATCGTCGTAGTCATCATAATCGTTATGATCGTTAAAGCCGTCAAGCTCTCCGACAGCCTCATCCTTGGCGCCGCCGAAAAGGCCGCCGCCCGCGCCGAAGATGGCATAGACTACAAGGGCGATAATAAGGCCGATGACCGCAAGGGTGGTAAGGCCTGCGCCGATGATGACGGGAATGAGGATATATTTGAGCTTGCTTTTCTTTTGGGGCTCTGCAGGGGTCTCGACAGCGGCGGCGGCCTCAACCTTGTTTCCGCAAGCTGTGCAGAACTTTGCGTTCTCTTTTAATTCTGCGCCGCAGTATATACACTTCATAAAAGCACCTCTATTTACATTCTTTTTGTAATTATAACACGGTATTACAAAAATGTAAATAAATTATTTCTTATTTTATTCACAATATTATCACGGGTCGGTGATTTGGGATGCTCTTATCGCGAGTTCTTTTTCAAAAAGGCTATGGCTTCTTTTGTTGCATTCACAGAATTAAGCTCAGTGGCTTTATGACGCTTGAATATGCCATCTATCACATTGGTATCTCTTCGGCCCAACACCTTCCATGCCGTTTCGCAGGCTCTTCTCTTGGCATCTTTATCCTTATTTCGGTCTGCCAGGATCATTTCAACCAAGCAACGGTTAAATATATTGACCCTTCTTTCAGCCTCAAAGCGGTTAGCCTTTTGCATACCGTTATAAAGCTCCTGCAGGTAAGGTGTGTAGGTAAAATTGCTGCAATGCAATTCCATTCGGGCTATAAGATAAGAAAAATACGGAGTATATGCCGCACTTTCTCCAACTATTGAATATGCTGTTTGCAACGAAGCCTTTGCTTTTTCATATTCCCCTGCATCACCGTACGCCATGCCCATATGCTCGTATGCTGATCTTAAATAAAGATCCGTTTCGGGGTGATTTTCAATTCCGTATTCGATAAGACGAAGAGCATCCTCAAAGTTTTTTCTTTTTTGCCTTTTGGCTGCTTTACCGGTGCGAAGACGATACGCGGTTATGTAGCAATGCTGACATCTTAATATCTTAGGCACGCGCTTAAGCGACGTTTTGAATTCTTCAAAAAGCTCATCCGAAAGTCCGTTTTTTTCGATCAAAGCTTCAACATCTGCAATTTTCAAGATCATCACCTCCTTTAATTTATTATAGCACAAACAGTCCAAAAAGTAAATTCGTGCAGTATAAATCTCCCCTATTTACAAATACGAACATCACGATTTGAAAATTTATGTATGGTAGGGGCTGGCGCCCACGACAGCCCGCAACAAATGTTCAAATTCAAAACGGGACGTCGAAGGCGCCGTCCCCTACCAAATACGATAAGGACATTTATATATGAAAGCTACCGGTATAGTTCGTAGAATAAAGGCTTGTTTTATAATAGGGCAAAAGTCGAAAAAACCGCATAAACGCTGGGGTTTTCGCTGATTTTTGTTGGGCTCAATTTGCACAAAACAATATATACATAGCAAAAGCGAGGTGAAATTCACCTCGCTTTTTGTGGGAGCTTTTCAATTGGATAATTCTTTCTGTAAATTGGTTTTATAGATGCTATTATACTGCGCAAATTGCATTTTGACAGCTTTTTTGAAATTCTTGCAACCTTCGGCAAAAAAGATTGGTATGTTATGTAATGCGTCTGCAAGAGTTTCAAGTTGCTTATAATCTTGATTTTTTGCACATTCAAGCATTTTTGAAAATCCCTTTTTAAGAAAAGAATAAGAAAAATCCTCTTTAATAAACTTTAAACCGTAAGTGTATATGTTGTCAACATATACCCACCTAAAGTATTCCTTGTCAAGAGAGTCTATGCTTCTTAACTGCTTTCTGACAATGTTGTCATCAACTGTATTATCAATTTGAGGCTCGGATAAAACTTTTAGTACGGATTCTATAATCTGAGTATTATATTCTTTTTCCGGTTTCGCACGTAACATTGTTAGTATTGAATGTATATCGTGAAAATCATAATTTGAAAGTATCATAGCTTCACCGCCTTTAATTTATTATAGCATATTTAGTTATAAAAGCAAGCTGTTGAAAAATATGGACGATTTATTGCTTTTGAAGATAAAATATGCTATATTAAGCTTGAAAGGTGGTATAGATATGAAAAGAGCTTTAGCTGTTTTATCGGCATTTACACTTATTTTTAGTTTATTCTCCTGCGGTGCAAATACAAACGAGGACGACGCGGTAGCAAAAGCGGTGGATACCCTTAAGGAGCATTGGAAGACAGAATACAAAGAAGCGGGAGCTGACACGGACGGTTATTTTGAAATAAAAAACACGCGTGTCATTAACATCAAAGAAAACACAACGGAAGAGTTTAAAAACGTTGATTATATCGTTGAATTTGTACTGTATACCGACTATTTCGGCTCTGCTCCCTACTATCAGTCCGCCGGCACGGACGATACGGTCGTCGTCTATACCGACGGCACGGCAAAGGTGCAAAGCAATTTGATAAATCAATACAGAACAAAGTATTTCAGCAACGATTTTTCCGTTTTTTTAGGATCAATCGAAGATCTCGGCGACAAATACAATTGCATTGAAAAATTAAAATAAGCAAGTCTTCTGACAGCAGCAAAACCGCAAAGTACATACACAGAAAAAAGCGAGGTGAAATTCACCTCGCTTTTATGGTTATATTTCTAACTTGTATGTTTTTATTGTTTCGCTTGATTCAGTCAAGTGAGCAGTAATAAAGCAAAACCATTTACTCTCTGAACTTTGGTCCTCAAAGCATACCCATTCGCCATTTTCGTCTAGATAATACGCCGCTACTCTAAAATTTTTATTATTAACCTCTGTTACTGTTTTAATTGTGCGATTTACTCTGTTTGCAATATAGTCAATAATATTGTTTTCAAACTCGTCGAGGTTGTCGAAATCCCACTCTTGCCACGAAACCTCGTCATCAACAGAAGCGTATAAATATTTTTTTCCATCACATTTTTGTGTGCTAATCTCAAGCATTAGTTCCATATTATCTTTTGAACCGGCAAAAGCAACGGTAAAATCGTCATAATCTATAAAATTATCAATACCACATTTTTGACTGACAGCTTGTTTAATTCTTGCAACACATTCTTTTTCTCTTTGAATATCTTCTTCAAAAATTTTTGTTGCGTGAAAGAATTTGAATAAACCCACAAAATCACCTCCTTCGATTTATTATAGCATATTTAATTTCAAAAGTGAATCTGTGCAGTATAAATCTCCCCTATTTACAAATACTAACATCACGATTTGAAAATTTATGTATGGTAGGGGCTGGCGACCACGACAGCCCGCAACAAATGTTCAAATTCAAAACGGGACGTCGAAGGCGCCGTCCCCTACCAAATGCGATATAGAAAAAGGGGCTGTAAAAAAAGTCCCTGAAAAAGAAAGACAAGGGTCATCGTAAACGGTGAACCTTGTTTTTATAAG
>JAZQAS010000071.1:0-41694 GCA_045545335.1 Candidatus Avispirillum sp.
TGGAAAAAATAATCAACCTTGTTAAGAAGCAGGATACCCCTTGATTTTTTATCGGGGTGCTGTTATAATATCTCAGTTGCTACGGAGGAGTACTCAAGCTGGTCGAAGAGGCGTGACTCGAAATCTCGTAGGACATGAAAGTGTTGCCAGGGTTCAAATCCCTGCTGCTCCGCCAAAAAGAAACGACAATTTTCGACAGAAGATTGTCGTTTCTTTTTGTTCTCTTCACTTTTCTCTTTTCGTTCTTCTCTCTTCTCTAAAATTGTCGTTTCCAGAGAAAAGATAAGAGAGAAAAGAGAAGAGAAAAGGTAGCTTTGCTCCGCAAAGCATGGAATTAAAGAACTAATTATGATATAATACATTCAGAGGTGAGTTTTATGAGCAGCCCGTTACTTGAAAAATTATATTTTATTAACCAATAGCTTTCAAGGCTTGGAAAAAGACATTTCATTATACAGTTTTCATTCATATTCCATCTTTAAAGGGCATGAGTATTGAATTGATGAATAAACTGATTAAAATTTTCAACGATATATGTTCCAACTAAAACTGCAAGAGTTCAAAGTCATACGCAAAAGTGCCAAAAATACCTTTTTTGTAGCCCATAGACAAAAAAACTCCTTGAGATTTCTCAAGGAGCTTTTTCAGTTATATTCGCCTTTAGCGTGTGATATTTCTTCGCAGTGATATTTAGACTATGTCCAAGTGTTTTTTATTTGATCTGTAATCATTCATTCATTTTCTTTTTTGAGAAAAGGGCGGAAAGGAAGGTTCCCGCAAGAAGAATGATGACCACGCCGATGAGAACGAGGCCGACGATGGGCGCCTCATCCATCTTATCCTGAGATGCGTAGGTATCAAGTCCGTCGTAGGCCGCCTTCAGCCCGTCATAGACCTCATCGTATTCATCCTCGGTGACAGAGGGGGTGCAAAGAAGCTTTTCCGCCTTATCAAGGGCCTTCTTCAGCTTCTTTTGCGATTCCTTCGTATACTCGGAAACGTCTGCCTCAAGGCAGGCCGAATAGAATGTATCAAGGTCTGAGCGGTGGACCTGCTCTACCGTAAACTCAAGGCCGAGAGATGCTCCGCTGTACACGGTGGTCTCTCTTCCCGTCTGGGTATGGGCATTATCGCCCGTGGTGCTTCTCACAAGGGAGAGAGTGATATCCGCATCATCGCAGAAGATGCAGAGAACGTACACCTGTCCGCCAACGGCCTCAAAATCAAGATCAAATACGATGCCGCCCTCAGCCTCCTCGCCATAGGTCTCGGCTCTCAGCTCGTCCGTTGTATAGGCATCGCCTCTAAGGGTATATACGGCGCAGGAGATGCCGTCGCAATACTGACCGCTGACAAACAGCTCGGTCACGGTGCCGTTTGAGGGGAGGGTGAACTTTTGATATACCTCTCCGTAGGTAATGCTGTCAAGGGGGATATCAGTATCGGGAATAACGTGGGTGTAGCCTGCGGTCATGGGAGAGAGTGTGGAGATCGCGCTCTCAAGCTTCTTCTTTGCCTCAAGCTGCTTTGACGTTGTTGAGGAGCGGGCCTTTTCCGCAGAGGAAAGCGCCTTTTCAAATATCTCTCTTGAAACGCTGGTGCTCTCCTCGGGGCTCTGCTCATATGCAAGAGCAAGGGCCGCCTCAAGGCCCGTTCTCGCAATTCGGCTGTCGTTTTGCTTATCAGCCTTTTCGCTGAGCCTTACCTCAAGGAAGGTCGTTCCCTCGGGGGCGGTGACGATGCCCGTTTCGGAATCAAAGCCTGCAGAGGCATATTCGATATTATCTCTGAATGCGGAGAACTCTGCCTGAATGGCAACGTCCTCAGGGCAGGAGAGAGAAATAGCAACGTCCTTTTTTTCCACCTCCACCTTGAGGGATACGACGGCCCCCGAAAAGAGAGTATAATTCTTTACGGAGAAGGACGCCTTATCCGCAAGATAATACTCGGGCGCTCCCCTTCCGATAATGAGGGTGCCGTCCTCTCTCTGAGCAATGAGGGAGGAAACGAAGGTATAGTCGGAGTCCTTGCAGACTCTGTAATCAAGGGCCTCTATTGCAAGGGTGCGAAGAGCGGGGGAGGGACAGGTGGCAAAAACGGCGTTATTGATATACCAATTGCAAAGGGCGTTTGCCGAGGCATGATCCTTTCCGTTTACCACGATCCCTCTGTCTGAGGTGACTGTTTCCCAATCTGTTTTATACTGCTTTTGCAGGTCCTTTATTGCAGAGGCGATGCTCTCGGCAAGAAGCTTACCCGCTTCTCTCGCCTCGGTCTCTGCCTCCTCAAGGGATTCATCGTCGGCTGAAAGCTCGCCCGCCACGTATGCATAGGACCATATCTCCGTCAGAGCCGTCAGATTTTCGGAAAGGTCGCGACAGTAAAGCCGAAGCCCCTCTGAAAGTCCATGCTCGCCGAGAGCTGACTCATAAGCCTCGTATTTCGTCTTAAGAGAGGGGAAGACCTTTGCCGCAGTTTCCGTATCTCCCGTTTTCATAAGCGCTACGGCGGCAGTATAGCAGTTTTCTGCCTTTGAAAGCGCAAGAGATGCATACTCGCGGGAGGTAAGAAGCAGATTGAGGGTGCTTTGGCTTTTCGTTATATTATATTCAACGAGAGATCGGCGAAAATCAACTGCCGAAACGTCAAAGCTTTTTGATATCTCAAGAGTGCCCTCGAAAACAGAGTCCCACATTGAGCGCATTGCGGCCTCTGCATCCTTATAGCTCTTCTGCGCCGTTTCCTGCCCATCGGTCCTTTTGATGACCGTTGCATACTCGCAGGTCTCGGTCTTGCCCGAGGATATCTCGGCCGCCTTCTCGCTTATGGCAACGGCGCCGCCGCTGACAGCGGGAAAGGGAACGGAAACATCTGTATTGTTTTTGACCTTGAGCCTTGAATATACCGTTGCCGACAGGACCTGGCCGCTCAGGTCGCACTCGGCCAGAACGAACTGACGAAGAGTATAGGAAAGGCCGTCAAGGCTGAAGGTATGGGTGGTCACGGGATAGGGGGCCGCCGTTGTATCGTAGGCGCAGGAAGCGGTATATGCTCTCTTGCCGAACACCACCGTCTGAGCATTCTCGCCGTCAGTATAATCAAAGGAGCCGTCTGCCCTGAGGGAAACGTATACCCCGTTCCAGCCGATGGGGATGAGAGTGCCGTCTATATAGGTATCGCTCTCCACCACGGCGCGGCCGATGGCAGAAAGAGGCAGGGCGGATGCTATACATATGAGCGCCGCTGTCAATACTGCAAAAAATCTTTTTATATTCATGGAAATTACCTTTCCCTTTATTTCTTTTCTACTCTTCAATTATAAACCCAAGCGCACTTTCTGTCAATCATATTCACTATTTGTTTACTTAATATACCTTCTCCTTTGTTAAATGTGTTGATTTGTTGTTGACGAAACGGGAGGCGTATGCTAAAATATATACAATTAAATTTATAAAGAGGTGCGAAAATGAAAAAAATATTTTCTTTCATCCTTGCGGTGCTTCTGATAGCTTCGGGACTTGCTTTTCCCGTCTTTGCTGAAGACGCATTCGAATACGTTACTCTCACTGAGGATATGTTCACGGTCGAGGGCGCTACGGTCGAGTACGACAGCTATCTCAGCTCCTATAAGATCACTCCCGTAGCGGCAGGCGAGCAGGTCACCGTTACCATCAAGGATTTTCCGTCCACCATTGCCGTTTGGCTTCCCGCAACTGCGGCTGACCAGACTCTCACAGCAGTTTTTGAGAGCGATAGCTATGTTGCCGAGGTCAATCTCACCGCAGAGCACAAGTTCGGCGTCCACTCAATGGATTTCGACAAGGAGGATGCCCTTATCACTTATACCCCCTCGGACGTTTACAGCATCTACATATTTGATAAGATGGCAGGCTTTGATTATCTGAACGAGATCGATGCTCTTGCAAACGGCACTCTTTACAGATACGACGAGGAATACCTCGATCTCGACTATTACGACGTTGAACGCTATACGAAGTATTATTGGGAAAACGATATCGTATTCAACGAGTCCTTCATGGTGATTGCCGAGGAGGACGGAACCATTGCCCCCGAAAAGACTCTCTATGAGATCGACCGCGTTGTTTCCGTGAGAAACTCCTATCTCAACAAGGAATACGTTTACGGCCCGGACTACCTCATTGAGGACGGAAAGCTGGTCATCCCCGAGGGAAGCGCTATCTCTGCATATGCGCACTCCAGCGTTTACCGCGACGTTCAGCCCAACTCCGGCTGGTGGAAGACTCTTGACGGCACCTACGTATACGCAGGTCAGTACGATATGTATTTCGTAGGCTACCTCAATATCACCTATACGACAAAGGACACCTGGGACGGCGCCATTCCCGAGTCCAAGGGTATGCTCCTTTCAAACTTCCACAATAAGCTTAACGATGGAAATACCGTTAAGGTACTTGCCATCGGCGACTCCCTTGCAGGTGGCGCAAACGTTTCCTCCGATATCGGCTGGGAGGGCGTTGCCCCCTATGCTGAGCGCTGGAGCGATATGACCGCAAGCGCACTCCGTCTTCTCTACCCCTACGTTACCATTGAAAACGAGACCATCGCTCAGGGCGGCGCAACAGCCTCCCTTGCCATCGAAAAGATGGAGGATATTATCGCATACGACCCCGACCTTCTCTTTATCGAGTTCGGTACAAACGAGTGTATGCAGGGTGATGATCCCTCCGGATATATCAATAACGTTAAGCAGGCTATCGCCGCTATCAACGAAAACCTCCCCGATTGCGATATCATCCTCACCTCCACAAGCATGTCCAATACGGACATCTTCCCCGCAGACTGGTTCTATGCATACTCTCTTGCAACTCAGGAGCTTGAGAGACAGGGCGTTGCAGTTGCGGATATCACCTCCACGTATCAGTATATGCTCACTCAGAAGAACTATATCGATATGACCGGCGATAACCTCTGCCACCCCAATGACTTCTCAAGCCGCGCTATCGTTCACACTCTTCTCAAGACCATTGAGTACGAAGCCGAAAGACATTATATTGAGGGATATGCAGACAGAATTCTCAATTTCAGATATGAGAACGAGTTTGACAGCGCAGACTGGGCAAAGATAGAAAAGCTCGCCGCAACGGCCCGCGAGGAGATCCTTGCCTGCACGGATGCAGAGAGCGCTCTTGAGACCTATCTTAAGCACGCAAAGCTTATCGACGCAGTTCCCACCTCTCTTGAGAACATTGCAAACGCTTCTCTTGATATCACAAATATCTCCTTCAACACCCTTAAGGGTATGGACGTTGTCAATGCGGACAGCAACTTCAACGTTGAAACAAGATACGACGACGGCGAAAAGGCTCTGGCCATCACCGTTACAAACTCCAGAACTCCTTACACCGTGATCGATTATACAAAGGGAGACGCTCCTGCATCTGCCGATGACTACGACTACGTTGTTCTCACCCTTAAGGCCCCCCTCACAAACGGCTCAAAGGCTAAGGCAACAAAGCTCACCTTTACAACTGCAACAGGCGCCTGCACGGCTGTTACCGTAAATCTTATCCTTGACGGCGAGTATCACTCCTATATCGTTGATATGAGCGGCGACGCAAAGTGGACGGGAGATATCTCAAGCCTCAAGCTTCAGGCATTCTCCGCAAGCTCTGCAAATGACGTTCTCCTCGTTAACGGTATCTGTCTCGCAACAGACCTTGAAAACGCAAACGATATCGCGATCGAGAACGAAAGAAGCGCTCAGGGAAATGCCGCTGAGGCTCTTACCCTTCTCTTCTCCGACGATGCAACGACCTCAATGCTCGAGACCGAGGGCGAGGGCTCTATCCTCTTTGGCGATGCCAATGACGACGGAGCAGTTACCGCGAAGGACTCTCTCCTTCTCAAGCGCTATCTCGCAGACGCAGAGGGCACCCTTATTGCAAACGAAAAGGCCCTTGACGTTGACCGCGACGGAATCGTTGACGCCTCCGACTCAGTTATGATGAGAAAGATCCTCTCAGGCCATATCAAGGCAGAGGCCGTTGATCTTTCCGATGCCTCCATCTCCTACTCCACAGAGGAAAAGGCGGCAAAGCTCCTTCTCAACAAGGACGACGTTACCGTTACCGTTGATCTCAGCGTAGACGGCATCAGCGCAGATATGTTCAAGTATGTAAGCCTTTGCACAAAGCGCGAAAGCGGCGAGGCTCTTGATATTCTCATCACTCTCACCACAGCAGAGGGTACCTTTGAAAAGACCGTGACCATTCCTGCAAACGAGCTCTTCGTTGCAGATACGGCAAAGCTCACAGAGGCAGCAGGGGATATCACCTCCATCGCTCTTACCTTTGATGCGGCGGCAGGCGAGACTATCTATCTTGACTCCATCGTATTCACTCCCACACTCAGCGCGGCAGAAAACGCTGAGATCGTAAGAGTCGGCGCTGCAAACCTTTACAGCTGATAAAAAAACAAACGAAAGAGGCTGTCGCAAATGCGACAGCCTCTTTATATTATATCAGTTAATAGCTTCAGCTCCGGAGATCGCTCTCTTCATTCTGTTTGAGTCCTTGCCGTTGAGAACTCCGTCTGCAACGCAATCGGCAGCATCAAACTGCTGAAGGCCGGGAGTTTCTCCCATAAGGAGGCGAAGAAGGATATTGGCGTCCTTGGGGGTAACGTCGCCGTCGTTATCAATATCGCCCTTCTTGTATCTCTCAAGAACGGGAAGGGCCTTCTCCTCCGCTGCGCCGCAGGTCTCGCAGATAAATTTTGCAAGGCCCTCCTCGTCAAAGGTAGGCTCGGTCACAGTCTCAAAAAGGCTCCAGGAGTGGCCGAGGGGCTCCGTTTCCTCTGTGGTCACGCTCTCCTTACAGCTACGGCAGGTGCTTATCTTATATCCGCCCTCGGTGCAGGTGGGGGGAACGGTCTCGCTTTCGTATTCATGGTCTCCAAGCTCGGAGGCGCCTATGATATTTATGATCTTCGGAGTATGTCTTATAATAGTGCCCGTAGCGTTATCCCATACGGGGAAGCTGCCCGACGTGTGAGAAAACTCAATGCCGTAATCAAGGCTATCGTCTGTAACGTCAAACACAACGGTGAAGAACACGCCGTTCTTATAGTTGATCTCGTCTCCCGAGGTATCCTCAACGAAGGTGGAGAAGGGATTTTTCGCCGTATTCCAGCCACCCGTATAGTCTCCCTGAGCCCAGACGGTTCCGTTTTTCGCCTCTCTGAGGGAAAGAGCCTCGCCGTTATACGCCGTTGTCAGCTTTGCGGCGGCGATGCCGGGATTGTTTCCTATCTTCACCGTTACGGTAAGAGTATCCCCATCGCGAACGCTCTCTGCAAGGATATAGAAGCTATCGGGAAGGGTGGGAGCATCCTTATATTCCTTATACGTATGTCCGCATAAAGCGCAGGTATAAAGAGTATGGGCCTTTTCAACGCAGGTTGCCGCTACGTCTGCTTTCTCATAGCTGTGAGCGCACTCCAAAGCGCCCAGAGACGTGCAAAATGAGAAAAGAATAGTGAGAACAGTTACAAATGCAATGATCTTTTTCATATATTACCTTTTCCGTTTTTCAGTTTTCATCATATAATATACCATACATCGCGCCTCGGGTCAAGGCAATTTCATCTCTCGGGAAAAGAATGAAAAGAAATTTCCCAATCCGTTGACAAAGGGGCTTTCGTGTGTTAATATTACTTGTATTTTTCTTTTACAGAAAGGTAGGTATTCCTATGGCAGACAAGAAAAGAGTAGGAATCATCGGCGCTACAGGTATGGTAGGCCAGAGATTCATCATGCTTTTGCAGGACCACCCGTTCTTTGAGATCACAGCCCTTGCGGCAAGCTCTCGCAGCGCGGGCAGAACATATAAGGAGGCTGTCGGCACTCGCTGGAAGATGCAGGATGCTATGCCCGCATCCGTTTGCGATATGACAGTTCTCGATGCGGCGGATATCGAGACCGTTGCAGGCCTTGTTGACCTCGTTTTCTGCGCGGTCGATATGAAGAAGGACGAGATCCGCGCCCTTGAGGAGGCTTACGCCAAGGCCGAGATCCCCGTTATCTCCAATAACTCCGCAAACCGCAGAGTTGACGACGTTCCCATGGTCATCCCCGAGATCAACGCAGATCACTACGCAGTTATCGAGGCTCAGAAGAAGCGCCTCGGCACAAAGCGCGGCTTTATCGCAGTTAAGCCCAACTGCTCCATCCAGAGCTACGTTCCCATGCTCACTCCCCTTCGCAAGTTCGGCATCAAGCAGGTCGTGGTCAGCACCTATCAGGCTATCAGCGGAGCAGGCAAGAACTTTAACGATTGGCCCGAGATGCAGGACAACATCATTCCCTACATCGGCGGCGAGGAGGAAAAGAGCGAGATCGAGCCTCTTTACATCTGGGGTAAGGTTGAGGACGGAAAGATCGTTCCCGACTCCGAGACCGTTATCACAAGCCAGTGCATCAGAGTTCCCGTAACCGACGGCCACACCGCTACCGTTTTCGTAAACTTTGAGAATAAGCCCACAAAGGAAGAGATCCTCGAGGCATGGAAGAGCTATAAGGGCCTCCCCCAGGAGTACAGCCTTCCCCACGCCCCCGAGCAGTTCATCACCTATTTTGAGGAGGATAACCGCCCTCAGTGCAAGACCGACCGTGATATCTACGGCGGTATGGGCGTTACTGCAGGTCGCCTTCGCGAGGACTGCATCTTTGACTGGAAGTTCGTCGGCCTCTCTCATAACACCCTTCGCGGTGCCGCAGGCGGCGGAGTTCTCGGAGCGGAGCTTCTTTACAAGCTCGGATACTTCGACTAATATCAGCGTTGAAAAGGCTGTCGCACAATGCGACAGCCTTTTTGTCGGTTAATTACAGTTTGACGGAAATCTGTTACACAGTAGGGGCGAGCATCGCTCGTCCGCTTATCGTCACGATAGCGAAACAATTTGGAATACCGAGATTTTGTAATTAAAACAAACAATTCATTTGTAGGGGAGCCGCTTGCTGCTCCCTCATTTCAGAACAATAGCAAGAAGCTTGGAACCGCTAAATTTTATGTTTGGTTCTTGTGCTGATGTGCGGGAGCAGCAAGCGGCCCCCCTACGGCAATGTGTGTGCTTTTTGTTGCATCTGTGCATCAAATTTCAGTCCGCACGCTGTGACGGACGTGCAATGCACGCCCCTACGTCGTTTATCTCCCCGTCCAACTATTTTTTTCAAGGCTGTCGCAAAATGCGACAGCCTCTTTGATTTTTAAATTTATTGTAAATCAATATCAATTTGTTGCACAGGAAGATAATGCGTGATATAATGAATTATAAATCATCAGAAACGGAGATATTTATGAAAAAGCTCGGCTTCGGCCTTATGCGCCTTCCCCTTACCGACCCTAAAGACAACACCTCTATCGATATTGACCGCTTCGCGGCTATGGCTGATACCTTTTTATCCTCAGGCTTTACCTATTTCGATACCGCCGCCCCCTACCACGGAGGAATGAGCGAGATCGCCTTCAGAAAGGCTGTCAGCGAAAGATACCCAAGAGAAAGCTATATCCTCACCGACAAGCTGAGCCTCTTCAAAATAGAAAAGGCCGAGGATATCCCGCCCTTCTTTGCAAAGCAGTTTGAGGATCTGGGCGTTGAATATCTTGATTACTACCTCGTTCACGCTCTCGGCGCCGACAGATATGAAAAAGCAAAGGAAATGGGCGTTTTTGAGTTCGTTCGCGAAAAAAAGGCCCGGGGCAAGGTCCGCCATATCGGCTTCTCCTTCCACGACTCTCCCGAGGTCCTTGACCGCATCCTCACAGAGCAGCCCGAAATGGAAGTAGTACAGCTCCAGATAAATTATCTCGATTGGCAGGACAGCGGCGTTCGCGCAAAGGAATGCTACGAGATCGCGCGAAAGCATAACAAGGACGTTATTATTATGGAGCCCATCAAGGGCGGCGCTCTTGCAAGCGTTTCTCCCGAGGTAGTCTCCCTCTTTAAGGAAAAGCGCCCCTCACTTTCTCCCGCAGGCTGGGCTGTCAGCTTCTGCGCGTCTCTTGAGGGCGTTATCATGGTCCTCTCAGGTATGTCAAACGAGGAGCAGATGGAGGATAACGTAAGCTACATGAAGGACTTTGACCCCTTCTCACCCGAAGAGCTCGAGCTTTCCGAAAGGGCGGGCGATATGGTCAGAAACGATAACGCCATCGCCTGCACCGCCTGCCGCTACTGCACCGACGGATGCCCCCAAAGGATCGCTATTCCCGATATGTTTATGGCATACAATAATTACAGCCGATTCCAGAAAACAAACCTTGACGGCGCAAAATTGCGCTACAACAGAGCCGCGGAAAACGGCGGTAAGGCCTCCGACTGCATCGGCTGCGGCCTTTGCGAGGAAAGCTGCCCTCAGCACCTCCCCATCCGTGAGCATCTTGCAGCTATTGCAAAGGAATTTGAATAATATATAGGAGAACCATATGAAGTACAAAGCAACTCTTCTTTCCGAGCAGCGCTTCGGAACAGGCCATTATCCCAATAACGGCATCAAAAGCCCCGACGGCCAGGTCATCGTTTCCGTCGGCCCCCGCCCGAAAGAAAAGCCCTACAGCCTTTATTCCAAGGACGGCGGCTTCACCTTCGAGCGCATTGAGGACGCCTCCCGCGCATCTCACCTTCCCTTTATTCAGCTTCGCGACGGCTCCTATATCGCAAAGTCCTCAAGCAACGTAGCATTCCGCTCCATGGTCAACTACGATCAGGAAAAGGTACCCTTCGTTTTCGCAGTTCATAAGGCTGACAGCTTTGAGGATATTATGAAGGGCAACGTCAATACCCATTTCTGCCTCCTTGATATTCCCGATCTTGCAGTGGGCTACGGCGACTCCAATAACCGCCATACGGGCTGCGCCGAAACAGGCTTTATCGAGCTTGAAAACGGCGACCTTCTCTGCATGATGTACGGTCAGTTCAAGAGCGATAAGATTCTCTGCCCCTGGCTCAAGGAGCACGGCAACTACGATTTCTATCTCTACCGCACCTGGTGCATCGTTTCTCACGATAAGGGCGAGAGCTGGGAATTTCTCACCACCGTTGCCGATTGCAATACCTATCCCATAAAGGACGTTAACGCAGAGGGCTATTGCGAGCCCGAATGCATCGAGGTTGAGCCCGGCCACGTCGTTGCCATACTCAGAACGGGGGGCCACGAGATATATTCTCCCCTCTATTGCACCCACTCCTACGACTCAGGAAAGACCTGGGAGGCTCCCTATGAGATATGCGACTGGGGTGTTCTACCCAGGATGCTGAAGCTTTCCGACGGCACGCTCCTTATCGCCTCCGGCCATATACACACGATGTTCCTCCTCTCCCGCGATAACGGAAGAACGTGGAGCGAGCCCTGCATCGTTGAATATTGCGACGGCAAATGGGCCGAAAGCTGCTCAGGCTACCATTATATTACAGAAAGCGCCCCCGGCGAGGTCACCATCGTATTTGACGACCCCAAGGAGGGCATCTCCGAGGGAGACGACTTCCCCCGTCGCATCTACGTCCGCCGCTACTCCTTCTCCCTTGAGGAGGAATGATAAATCCAAAGAAAAACTGCTGTTGCAATGCAACAGCAGTTTTTTGATGTCAGTTATGAAGCTTCATTTTGCTTTCGTAAACAAGCTTTGAAATAATAACGTTTACATCCTCGCACATTTCATAGAACTCAGCCTCAGATGTTGCACTGAGTCCTCCCTCATATTCTGAGAATTTATCGTATAGGCGAACGTCTTTCGCTCCTTCCTTGGTATCAAGAGTACCGAGAAGAGCTCCGCCGTCTTTTTCGCCAATGCTAATAGCATACAAAGGAACAGTCTGCTCTTCAAGCAAAGCATAAAAGCTGACGGTATAAGAGCCTTCACCCGTAGTTGCCTCTGTTTTCACCCTATCCTGCCAGCGGGTAGGATAATAAAGATTGCAGTAGGGCGTTACGATGCTGTACGTTTCAACGTCAGTTTTATAAAACTCTATCTTTTCTTCAGTCGTTACGTCATTTTCAGTTTCGTTTTCCTTATCACCGTCAACGCTTCTCAGCGCGCAGGAGGACGTAAAGAGAAGTGCCGCAAGAACAAGCAATATTGTTAATCGTTTCATTATTCACCCAGCCTATTATCAATCATTAAGAAACTTTTTTCTCTGCAAAGCATAAAACACAATGCCGAGTACCACCCAAACAAGAAGCATAATATATGATTCCTTGCCGAAATGAACTCCCTCAAGCCCGGGAATGGGAATGAGCTGCAGCACCATAAATGCAACGGAGAACACAGCGCCCGCCACAGCAGACAGCTTAAGGAGCGGGGCTTTTTCATTATCCCGCTTCATTCGAACGAGAGCAGCGGCGCTTGTGAAGAAAAATCCCATTGAAGCACCGATGGCAGACATATCAACAAACCAGCCCAAAGCCTCTCTGCCGAGAATAGGTCCGGAAAGGGATATCACAAGGCAAAAAATGATAGCATTCTTGGGGGTCTGAAATTTCGGATCGACCACTCCGAAAACTGCAGGCAGATAGTTTTCTCTCGCCATGGAATACATGAGCCTTGAGGATGCAAGAAAAAATCCCATAATTCCGGAAAGCACCGCAGAGGAAACTGCAACGCCGATAAGGATAACGCCAAAGGTACCCATAAGCTCTTCTGCAGCAACAAGGAGAACCCAATCTCCCGCCATTACCCTCTCGGGCCAGTTTTCAAGCACCGCCGCCGCAACGGTATTGTTGGCAGTATAAACGAAGCCGCCGAAAAGAATGGCAAGGATCATTATTGATATTACTTTTTTATAAGAAAAATTGAATTCTTCAGCCGCCTGAGGGATAGTATCAAATCCTACGTACGCCCAGGGCGCAATAGCAAAGGTTGCAAGTATTGCAGAAAGCACGCCGGACACGCCGCCGTTTGCAAAGCTTTTCGCCGCCTCACTTGTCGCGCCTGCCGCCATAGCCGCAGACTTATCAAAGCCCCACACAGGCTCAAGATTTACTCCCTGCGCCTTTCCGCTGATCAGGGTTATGACCGCAAGCAAAAGCACGGAAACCACAAGGAGGGATGAGAGCACGGTCTGAACGAAGCCTGCCTTCTGTACGCCGATAATATTCAGCACAGCAAAGAGGCAAAGAATGAACATCGCCAGAAGCATCTCGCCGAGATACACCTCAAACCCAGCTATCTCATAGTGAAATCCGAATTTGAGAATATTTGCGCTGCCGTCGATACCGTCAACGATAAGGCCGATCGCGGTTGAATTCATGGGAACGTTTGTCAGATATGCCGCAAGAAGGAACCATCCGCAAAAGAACGCGCT
Organism: Candidatus Avispirillum sp.; assembly: GCA_045545335.1. Classification (GTDB taxonomy): domain Bacteria; phylum Bacillota; class Clostridia; order Oscillospirales; family CAG-272; genus Avispirillum. The sequence continues at coordinate 13,342 of JAZQAS010000071.1, forward strand.
CCTCTTACCAAAGCACTCGCGGGTGAAGGTGAACTCGCCTCCTGCCTTGGGATACTTTGGGATCATATATGCATAGCTGAAGGCTATGATTATCATAACAACAGCGCCAAGCGCCATAGCAATGGCAGTTCCCGCAACTCCGGAATTCGGAAGAAACTTTTTTCCCGGATTTACAAACGAGCCCCAACCTATTATACATCCGAAGGCTATTGCCCACACGTGCATAGGATTGAGCTTGCGCTTGAGCTGTGCTTTTTCGTTCGTATTATTCATTAAAGCTTAATCTCTTTCAAAAATGTCTCTCGTGTAGACCTTTTCTTTAATATCGTCAAGAATGCTGTCGTATCTGTTGGCAATGACCGCATCGCTGATCTTTTTGAATTCTTCAATATCGTTTACTATCCTGCTGCCAAAGAAGGTGTCGCCGTCATTCAAGGTAGGCTCGTATACCACAACGGTCGCCCCCTTCGCCTTCAGGCGCTTCATCACTCCCTGTATGGAGCTCTGGCGGAAATTATCGGAATTGGACTTCATCGTAAGACGGAAAACTCCGATGGTTACCTCTTTTTCGCGGGAAGCATCCCAAACGCTGTTTGCAGAGTAATACCCTGCCTTTTCAAGAACTCTGTCTGCAACAAAGTCTTTTCTCGTGCGATTGGATTCAACGATGGCGCCGATAATGTTCTGAGGCACGTCATCGTAATTTGCAAGGAGCTGCTTTGTATCCTTAGGCAGGCAGTATCCGCCGTAGCCGAAGGAGGGATTGTTATAATGATCGCCGATTCTCGGGTCAAGTCCCACGCCGTCTATTATATCGCGGGTGTTAAGCCCCTTGATCTCGGCATAGGTATCAAGCTCATTGAAAAAGCTGACTCTGAGAGCGAGGTATGTGTTTGCGAAAAGCTTTACCGCCTCCGCCTCAGTCATACCCATTATAAGGGTATCCACGTCGCTCTTCAGCGCGCCCTCTCGAAGCAGAGCTGCAAAATCCTCCGCCGCGCGAACGAGCCTTTCGTTCTGAAGATCGGTTCCTACGATGATACGGCTGGGATAAAGATTATCGTAAAGAGCCTTGGACTCCCTGAGAAACTCGGGGCTGAAGATTATGTTGTCAGACCCGATGAGCTCTCTGACAGACTTAGTATAACCTACGGGGATAGTAGATTTGATGACGATTATCGCGTTGGGATTGTGCTCCGTTACCACACGAATAACAGACTCTACCGCAGAGGTATCAAAGAAATTCTTCTTGCTGTCATAATTCGTGGGAGCAGCTATGATAACGAAATCGGCATCCTTATATGCCGCCGCAGCGTCAAGAGTGGCCTCCAGACAAAGCTCCTTCTCGGCAAAGTATTTTTCAATATACTCGTCCTGAATGGGGCTGCATCTGCGGTTTATCATGTCGACCTTTTCGGGGATTATATCAACGGCCTTGACCTCATTGTGCTGAGCAAGAAGCACAGCAAGAGATAAGCCGACGTAGCCGGTTCCGGCAACCGCTATTTTCATATACAGTTCATTCCTTTCAAAAATGATATGCGGCCATCCGCCCTTAAACTCTGTAAAACTCCTTGTACCAATCCGCAAAACGGGCAAGTCCCTCTCTGAGAGAGGTGGAGGGCTTGAAGCCGAAGTCGCGCCAAAGAGGCTCTGTATCGGCATACGTTATGGGAACGTCTCCCGCCTGCATGGGCACAAGACTCTTGTGGGCATCAAAATCATAGTCCTCGGGGAGGACCTTCGCGCGAATAAGCTCCTGCTGAAGAATATCAACAAAATCAAGAAGATTTTCGGGAGTGTTGTTTCCTATGTTGTAGACCTTGTATGGGGGAACGGGCAGTCCGTCCTCTCCCGTTTTTTTCTCGGGGGCACGCATCATGACCCTGAATATGCCCTCAACAATGTCGTCAATATAGGTAAAATCGCGCTTGCAGTTACCGTAATTGAAAATCTTTATGCTCTCGCCGCGCAGAAGCTTGTCCGTAAAGCCGAAATACGCCATATCGGGACGTCCCGCAGGGCCGTAGACCGTGAAAAAGCGCAGACCCGTGGAGGGAATGTTGTAAAGCTTTGAGTATGCGTGGGCAAAAAGCTCGTTTGACTTTTTCGTAGCCGCATAAAGGCTGACAGGGTTGTCCACCTTGTCGTCTGTGGAATAGGGTATCTTCTCGTTTGAGCCGTAAACACTGGAGCTGGAGGCATAAACCAGATGCTCGACGGGATAATTACGGCAGGCCTCAAGAATATTGTAGAAGCCGATCACGTTGGACTCTATGTAAACGTCGGGATGGTCAATGGAGTAGCGAACGCCCGCCTGCGCCGCAAGGTTCACAACGATATCAAAGCGATGTTCCTCAAAAAGAGAGTCCACCAGCGACTTGTCTGAAATGCTTGCACGAACGAAGACCCAGCGGGAGCGTGAATTGCGAGCCGCCTCTTCAATGCGGGAAAGACGGTGCTCCTTGAGGGAAACGTCATAATAATCGTTCATATTGTCAAGCCCGACGACCGTAGCGCCGTCAAGCTCTGAAAGCAGCCTCATAGCCAAGGCCGCCCCGATAAAACCCGCCGCCCCGGTGATGAGGATGGTTTTACCAATTAATATACTTATTTTATTCATCATATTTCCTCTTGGCATGTGCATTCTTTCGAATTATGTGCTTACATATATATATTGCTTTCTTACGATAGAATATAAACGCCATCGTTACCACGGTAAGCAAAACAATGGGTGCAACCTTTATTGACATTATAAACCAACCAAAATAATTAACAACGTCAAGATTTATCCAAGAAGTAGCTGCAACAGATATTAAAACGGTTAAAGCATCTACGCCAATCTGCTTTAAAAAGCTCGAAAAAGGCCATTTTAACAAATTTTTAGAGTTATAATATGCCATCCAAACCATTTGATATCCCATTGCGATCAATGTACCAACAGCAACACCAACCAAGCCAAAGAAGTAAACCGTTGAAATAGAGATAATTACATTCAAGGTTGCGGAAATGATATGACATTTTTGCGTCTGTTTATAATGTCCGCCCGCTAAAATCAATAGGTTGTATGTTGTTTTTATACAAGAAAAAGCATATGCCACTGAGATCAAGACGGCAAATAGCGGTTGTATATAATTCGCATCTGTAACGCCATCCGTATAAACACGAACGAACGGAACAATCAAGATTCCTGTACACGTAAACAAAAACACCGAAGAAAAATGAAGCAAAATTTCAATTGCACAAAAAACACGCTTCAATCTGTCTAATTCCTGCTTTGCCCATAGTTCGCCAACCAAGGAGTGTAGGCCTGCAGTAGTCGAGTGGTGTAATTGACAAACTCCGTTAATAACCAAATAATAGACCGAATATATCGAAACATTAGAAAGTGTAGAAAACAGCGTTAAAACAATGTTATCGGTGCCGTTTAATATGAACGAAGAGATGTGCTGAGCAATTCCATTCCATTTTTGCTTAATCGGTTCATCCTCATACTTAACCCTTCTATTGATCGTATATTTTTTCTCAATATACATTCTGACTACTAAAGGACGAAGCAAAAATACGAGCGACGCGGTAAGCTTAACTATTTGAATAGGGGAACCCGATAATATTAAAATTGCACAAAGTGCGGTATTGATTATTAGAGAGATAATTTGCGAAGCAAATTGAATGTAGCCTCTTTGATCAGCATTTAGCAAAATCTTGTCTATAATACCGAAATAATACTGTGCAAAGGAGCCAATGCTAATCGCAACGATCAAAGTTGCCGTGTAGAACCAATCAAAGTTTTCTGCCAATACAAACGGATATATTGCAGCTAACAAAGCGACGTATGGAATCAACACATACGCAATACGCTTAAAAAATTTATTTCCCGAAGTCAATACGCAGCTCAACGTATAATTATCCTTGTTAGCTAAGGGCTTGTAGAGCGCAGACTGAATAACCTGCCCCACTCCCAGTTCCAACAAAGAAATAACTCCCAAAAATTGCGAAATCGACTGTACTAGACCGTTAATTTCCGATCCATATGCGTTCAAAAACAATCGGGGAGTAATTAACCCGCATATCAAGGTAACGATTTGTAATAACACTGAAAAAAACGTGTTTAATGCTAATTTCTTTTTCATTATGCCATATATCCAAATAATGATCTATATACTATTTTTAAAAACAAACCTCAAAAATTGCAAACTATCAATCAGATCTGCCGGATAAAACCGTTTCCGCCGTACGCCGCGTGGAGGCTCTGATTTTGTACGGCTACCCGACCAATAGGCCGGGCACTCCCCAAATTATGCGGGAGGATTGATCATCTTACCGTCTGCTCCAAATGTGTAAGTATTTACAGGAAGCAGATCGTTGTTCTTTGTGATGTAGTAGCTTCTGCCACATACGATCTCACCGGAGGTTCTTGCATAGTAATATGCACCGTCAATAAGCATAAGTCCGCCGTAGGTCTTTACGCCGTCTACGTACCACCAAAGCTTGCCATCCTCAGATACGATTCCGTTCTTTACCTCAGGCTCCTCAGGTACAACAGGTGTATCAGGCTCCTCAGGTACAACAGGTGTGTCGGGCTCTTCAACTGCAGGAGGATCGATCATCTTACCGTCTGCAGCAAACGTATAGCTTGCAAGAGGAAGCAGATCGTTGTTCTTTGTGATGTAGTAGCTTCTGCCACATACGATCTCACCGGAGGAACGGGCATAGTAGTAGTTACCGTCGATGAGCATAAGACCGCCGTAGGTCTTTGCGTCATTTACATACCACCAAAGCTTGCCATCCTCAGATACGATTCCGTTCTTTACCTCAGGCTCCTCAGGTACAACGGGTGTGTCGGGCTCTTCAACTACAGGAGGATTGATCATCTTACCGTCTGCATCAAACGTATAGCTTGCAAGAGGAAGCAGATCGTTGTTCTTTGTGATGTAGTAGCTTCTGCCACATACAACCTCACCGGAGCTTCTTACATAATAGTATGCATCATCTACAAGGATAAGGCCTGCATAGAAGGTCTTTCCATTCTTAATATAGAACTTTCCTTCAACCTCAGATACTACGAAGCCCTCATAATCCTCAAAATTACTGAGAAGCTTACCGTCCTCGCCAAACTCATGGCAAGTTCTTCCTTCGGCTGCATTGTTACGGTTTACGTAAATAAGTCGGATACCTGTATACATATAGCTGTCAGTACCGAAATAATACGTAGCGCCGTCGATCTCTACCCATTCACGTGTATGGAACTTAGGACCGTAGCTGTATTTGGTACCCTTGGAATCAGTTACCCATACACCCTCAACGATACCCATTTCATCAGTATTATAAGTAATACCGGAAACTGTAACCGTTCCTACCTGAACCTCCTTGGTAGTAGCATCTGCGTAAACGTATTCACCGTCAACGTTCTGCCAGCCGGTTACGAGCTTGCTGTTAATAAGGCAATATACCTTATCGCCAACGGTAGCAAGACCGTTTCCTTCAAGAATTGCTCCGTCTGCTTCGCAAACGAGAGTATCATTGGAAACTACGTAGCTGTGTCCTGTTGCCTCAATTACAGTGCCCCAGTCTACAACAGATTTACATGTCTCGCAGTAGGTTCTGTCAGCATATCCGTTTTCAACACATGTTGCGTCCTTATTAAGAACCGTAAGCTCTGCATCGTGGATATGATAGGGAGAAGAAATGGTTGTAAGCTCGGTCGCAACGTCGATAGCGCCGCCAAAGCCGGATGCTGTCTTATCGCTAAGCTCGATCTTACCGTACACTACCTCACACTGAACGTTTACAACGGGCTTATTACCCATATCAGCGGGAGCATAGTAAGTGTTATTTACGTAGTTATAACGGTCAAATGTCCATACGCGAACGGGGATGCTGACGATTGTGCCTGCGCCCTCAGCTGCGCCTGTCTTCTCAACTGTTACAGTGAGAAGCCCGGATACCTCATTATAGCTGTAGGATGCGTTGAAGCCGTTTGCCGCAACTGCGCCCTCAGTCTCCCACTTGTTTGCTGTATTAAGCGCGAGAGTAGCTGTGAGCTTATTGACCTTTGCAAGGTCTGCAACGTTGATATCAACGTAGTATACAGACTGAGCCATAGGAGCTGCCTCAGAGTCGTTATGACCTGCGAGAGTAACTACTGCATCGCCTGCAACTGTAAAGGTTCTTGTGAGCTTTGCGGGGTTGCCGAGCTCATCGCAGATCTCAAATGCAACTGTATGTGCGCCTGCAACGAGTGTAACGTCCTCAGCGGAGGAAAGAGCGTTACCTGCAACGGTTGCCTTTACCTCGATGCCGTCAACGAAGATCTTGCCGCTTGCCGCGTCAAGAGCTGCGTTATCTGCAACTGTTGCAGAGAATGCGATCTTGTTGCCGCTGATCTCAGCGCCGTTATCAAGAGCGATCGCTGTATCGGATGTAGAATACGTGGGATTTGTGATAGTGGGGAGGATTCTGTCGTCAACCGCGGAGCTGTAGTCGAGAGTGATATCATCGATATAGAAGGTAACTTCGTCCGCAGTTTCGGGCTTAACGTATGTACGGATGAAGGAAGGAGAACGGGAGTTGCTCTCGTCTGTTGCAGCGGGTGTGCAGAGATAATCGTACTTGGAGATATCGATAGTTGCATATACCCAACGGGATTCGGGAATATCTGCATTAGTTGCGGAGTTAAGGTTTGTCTTATTGCCTGTAGCCGCGGAGGTGAACACAAAGTGGTCCTGCTTGCAAGTGTAGGTACCGTCTGTGTTCTTTACGTAGAGCTGAGACTGGAATGCAAGGCCCTTGCCTGCGGCAGGGAATGCGTTTTCGGGAATGTAGAGCCACATACCGAGAGTCGTAGCCTTCATACCGTTTGCAACGTCGCGAAGAACAACGGTCTCGCCAACGTTAAAGAGAACGTTATAGGACCAGCTTGCAAAGGCTGCGTCAGTATTGTCAAGTGTCCATGCAAGAGCATACTGACCGTTTCTTACCTGGCCGCCATTTTCCTCGGTAACAACATCGGTTGTACTGCTGAGGTACTCGTTGAACTGGCCTGCAAGAGGATCTGTGCCTACGAGAGTATTGTTTACAGCGTTATCCTGAGACCACTTCTTAGCCTCTTCAAAGCCCACAAATCCTGCCTTGTCGCCGTCCTCGAAGTCCCATACGATCTCAGAGCCCTTACCGAACTCGATTGCATAAGTAAGAACGGTTTCGCCGTATGTAACGGTAACGTTAACGCCTGCGATGCTTGTATCATCGGTAGCCGTAAACTTAAATCCGTCAAGAACACCTGCGTTGTTATCGGAGAGCGCAACGGATACAGCGTTTGTATCAACGTATACGTTAGCCTCGCCTGTCATGGCAACGATGGGGAGAGTGATAGTGCGGATCTTTTCTGCAGTAGAGTAAGGAACTACCGTACTTGTTGCGGAAAGAGTAAATGTTTCGGGGTCAGCAACTGTGATGGTCTTTGTGCCGACAACCTTGCCGCCGGAGAGGACCTGAACGTCAACAGTACCCTTTTTACCGTTGGAAACGAACTTGCCGCCCTCAATAGTACCGAAACCTGCATCGGAAAGCGCCCATGCAGCGTCTGCGGGCATATCCATTGCATAACCGTGAGTATCGATAGCCTCTGCGCCGAAGGTGTAAGCTGTGTTGGGAGCAAAGATATCGTAATCAGCATCCACGTTAACTACGTCAAGAATACCTGTGGGAGCAACGTTGGAAGCTACGAAAATACCGTGAGCTGTGGGACGCTGAGCACCGTCACAGGGAACGGAACGCATTGTGAAGTCATCCTCACCAACACGCTTTGTAAGGAACGTAGAGGATCCGCCGCCGTCGCAGTTAGCAGCCCACTGACAACCGAGAGCGAGCATTGCTTCGCCCTCCTCGTAGTTACAGAAACCTACGGAGTTGTTAGCGCCACGGCCGTCGTTCATACAGATAACGAGAGTACCGTCTTCCTTAACACCTACCATGGAACGTGCAGCTGCGGCGGAGGTGCGCTCTTCAGTCTTTGAAACGAGCTCGCCATCCTTAACGACCATACCGAAGGATACACCAACAGCATGGAGGAGCTTGCCCTCTGCAAGGTAGCTGTCAAATTCTGTTCTGTTAAATGCCTTAACGTCACAGGAAATGTTGCCCTCTGCATCCTTGAATACGTAAAGGATGGAGGAGGAGGGAGAGGTCTTGCCCTTTACGCTGATATCCTCGCCGTTGTATACAAGTATACGGGGAGCGTAGGTATCATAGTAAAGGTCTGTGTTCATACCGCCGACGATGTTGTATCCGAGGTTGTCCTCGTAATACTTAGCCATATCGGTAAGCTCCTTATGAGACCAGTTAGCCTCATTTGCAGGATCCTCTGCAAGCTTATCGATCTGGTTGTAACCGGGAACGATAGAAACATCAGGGTTAGACGGGTCAACTTCAATCACGTGAATAACCTGTCTGCGTGTTCCGTCAGCATTGTTGAGTACGATCTCAGACTCAACTGCCGCGCCGGGAACGAGCACGTAATCTTTTTTGGAGATCACGTTGTAGTAACCGTTTGTACCGAAGCTTGTACCTTCAAATACTACGTTGTTGTCTGCCCAATTGGGAATAGCGGCAAACGTAGCCAAAGGAAGCATGCTGATAACCAGTGCAATTGCAATGATCGCGGTTACTGCGCGATATGATTTTTTGTTCATATCTCTTTTTCCTTTCTGCTAATGCAATATTTTTATATTATATTCTGGTGTGACCACCAAATTATAAACTAAATTTTTCTTTCTTTATGTCGGAAAAATTCTGACACAGACTTAAATATGCGAAAATTAAAATCAACATTGTAGACCCGGAGGTTAAAAGTTGGCCAGCCATTGCCTTTGCCAAAATTACTATTAACGGTATATAGTTGAGCAATGTCCTTCGGTTGCAAAATTGCCTTGATCGGGTTATCATTAAAGCTATCATAGCCATAACCATAAGCAATCCGGGCAATCCCCAGGCAACAACGGTTTCTTGTATTCCATTATGAGGAACATTTTGAGAGATATTGTACGTATACAATACCTTTTCACTAAAATTACTCAAACCAACGCCAAACAACGCAACCCATTTGTTATCCAACATATACTCATTGTAGTCAGATATGATCAGGTCTCGTCCGTTCCACATATTCCCGCTGTTAAAACGATTTAAAAAGAATTCAAAATTTTCGGGAAATATCAATCTATAGATCAAAAGTAAGATCAAAGAAAAAAACAATATCATTGCAAAAAATCTGGTTTTCTTGTTAATACTTCCTGGAACCCCCCACACCATCAAAAGCAGCATGATTATCAACGATACCAAAAAGGTTCTGGAAGCTGTCAGCAAGCCCATGATCAAGAGAAATCCACATCCCAGGAAAACCATTCCACTATTCTTTTCTTTGCCATTTTTGATTCGCAATTGCAACAATCCGGACATCGCCAGCACGTTGATGATACCTATGGTATTAGGATTTATCGAAGCCTCCTCATATTCTGACATTTTGCCAAGTCGCTGTAGTTGGGCCATTGCCACACTAAAGTTAAAATTTGATTTGATTATACAGTCTGCCAACAGCAATACACATACACATATTGAAGCTATTGCCAACGACCTGGTAACAAAGCCATAATCCACATCACTTAGATCTGAGCTCATAACAACAAGCAAATATACTAGCACCGTCATTGCTCCGATAGTTACCTTTATATCCAATTCTCCCAAAATACAATGCAGAACCTCCCAAAGCACCATAATAATGCCAAGGGTTATAGCAGGTCCCACCTTGAGAGTTCGGATATTTTTAAATATGTACATAATTACGCATATTCCGATTGCCAGATAAAAATCAATAATGCTGTGCAATGGAATACAGCACATAGAAATCGCCAACACCTCATTTTTATCACCAATCAGAGCAATAAATAATACTACTGAAGTTAAAATAAATTGAGGTATATTAAGGTCAAACGAATACCTTCCAAACACAAAAAACATTAATACAGCGAATAATGTATAAAAAGTAATCCGTTTGTTTAATCTAATTTTCATATTAACTCTCCGGTCGTTTTGGAGGAAGTGTCACCCAATCTCCAAAAGTCTGATCCCATTCATCAGGATGAAACTTTTCAAATCCGCTGCAATGGAAGAAAGTCATTTCGCCGAAATATACTTGTCCGTCAACCTCATAAAAATCTACTCTCAGTTGGGGAGTGCCCTCGCTGAGAATTGCAGCCAAACGCTTCATTTCCTCAAAGCAGATCGGTTTTGCGGGAGGCTCTTTTGCCATATCGTGATCGATAGTAAAGGGCATATGATTAAAGTCCATATCAAAAAAATCCGCGACCGTAGGCTCTCCCTTTCCTCTTCCCTGCGCTATATAAAGCACCTTGGGCTCTCCTCCGAATGTGAAGAACTTATAGTCTCTCAGCTCCTTATAGGTGCCGTCCTCCATATAAGCCTCTGCAATTATACGAGGCTTCACGTTTTTATACGGCCACTCACGGTTACAGTCATAATACCTTCTTTTCAGAAAATGACTGAGCTTTTTTCGTGCTGCCCTAACATCAAAGGTATTTTTATCCTTGCATATGACAAAAGCGCCGCTGTCATGGGTAGTTTTCAAAACGAACTGATCCGGCAAAGCACCGAAATCAATATCATTGACATTTTCCCATACACCAAGCAACGGAATTACATACTGTTCGCCGATTTTTTCTGCTACGTACTGCTTCACTGCATACTTATCTACCATAGTGGTGTATTCAGGTCTATGGTCGTAAAGCTTCAGCCACTGCAGTTTTTCCGTATACGATTCAGGACATTCCAAATTCAACTCTTTACCAAATGCTGCTCTGTATCGTATCTTTACAAACTTATCAGCAGGAACGTCTGATTTTCTTCCTCTGTCTGCAAGAAAGCAAAATCTATAATCACTGTCAATGATAATTTTCATCAAAGTTTGCACTTTTGATATCAAACTCATATAAACTCCTTATAACCTGACCAATATATCCATCCACATCTTAGAAATCTTCTCAACTGAAAGAACATCCTTTAATCTACGCGAATTTTCTGAAATGTGCAACGCAAGTTTGCGGTCCTCCAATATACTTTTTATAGCACACACCATTGCATCCTCATCATTAACAGGAATCAACAATCCGTTTTCACCGTGCTGCACCAACATTTTTGCGCCACCGCAAGGATGGTCTGTAGTTATAACAGGCATACCGATCGACAAAGCTTCAATCAATGCATTTGACATGCCTTCATAATTTGACGGCAAAACAAAAAGGAACGCATTTTCCAACACACCATATATGTTTGATGAATTCCCACAAAGACAAACTGATTCACCCAACCCCAGTTCATTTATCCTTTTTTGCAATATGTCCCGCAAAGAGCCTTCACCGTAAATCTCCAAAGTATAGTCCGGATAATCACAATGAATCTTTGAAAAAGCATCGATCAACAAATGTTGATTCTTTTGTTGCTCAAGTCGGCCAACAGAAACCAAGCATTTTGAATCCGCACCTTTCCATCTCACATCACGAGGCATTACCAAGGGATTCATTATAATACTGCTTTTTTTTCTAACTGATTTACAATAATAATCCTGAGCCCCCCTGGTTTGAAAGACACAATGTTGCGACAACAGATACGGAATATTTGCTTTAATCTTTTTCACAAAAGATACTCCCTTTTGATTTGGGTCGTTCCTTTCCGAAGCAATAATCGGTATATTCAATCCCCAAGCAGCTACCAAAGCTCGTTTCAGGCATACATCCAAGAACGGTATAACAACAAGCTTATCATTCTGACGCTTTTCTTTTTTGAAGTAGCTTCGCATCAATTTAAACGATTCTATTTTTGAGCAGGTCAGCAGATCGGCATCAAGATGAACAATATTTACTTCTTCATTTATTGAATATGAAACAGTACAATCCTTCAAAAGAAGAACGTCTACTTTGATTCCACATTCTACAAATGAGTTTGACAATATCGAAACAACTCTTTCTGCTCCACCTGAACTCAGATTTGGGACAACAAAAATAACTTTCATAATTCTCTCCGAATACAGTAATAACACGTAATTATGGAGTCAAGTATATTTTTTCCAATTTTTTCACAACGTATTTTATATCAAAGGTACTGCAATCAAGCTCATTTGAACGCTCATTTCTTGAACAATTCTCAACTACTGAACTCACAGCATCCACCCAATCTTCCACATTACTAATTCCTAAATACGTAACGTTTTTAGAAAAAGAGAATTCATCTGTAATCTTTGATGACAAAAACACGGGCAGACCGGAAGCCAATGCTTCTACCGCCACCAAAGGAAAGCCTTCGTGCAAGGAAGGCAAAACAAAGGCATCAAAAGCTTGATATAAACGGTGGGCATCCGTTCTTTTGCCTAACAAACGAACATGCTTTTCCAACTTTTTATCATGAACATACTGACGAAGCGCTCCTTCACAACTACCGTCTCCAGCCATTATTAGCACTGCATTTACATTAATCTTTATCAATTCTTCCATTATTCTCAAGCAGAAAAATGGATTTTTTTCAGGGGATAATCTTCCTACAAATCCTACAACAAACTCATTTGATATACCTAAATTTGCCCGTACTTCCGAGCGAACCTGATTATCAAATTCGAATTTTTTAGAATCAATAGCATTTGACAGAACAACAGCCTTTTTTCGATTCATATTATATTTGCCAAAAACACGTTCGCCGGCCATTCTCCCGCAACCAATCACAGTTGTTGCATATTTATAGTTGAAGATAATACCGGACAGTCTGCGCAACTCATTTTTAATCGTTGTATACGGAGCTGTTGTATGTGAATGTGCTATCCTGCATTTTATTCCATTTCGTTTCGCTACCCCGAGGGCAATATATGAGGTTTCATTTTCATGAACATGTACTGCATCATACGGCTTATTTTTCAAAACATTATTCAAGGAATCAGTATATTCTTTTATACCGGATGATTTAAGTGGTAAATGGATTACTTCCGCTCCCAAAGCTTTAATCGTAGCTATATCATTTCCCTCGGTCTCGGTTGTACAAGCTATATCAAAATGAAATGCTTCTCTGTCTATATATTTATAGTAGTCTTTTACAATAGCAGAAATGCCGCCATCATCGCCAGTAAGGATATGCAAAACATTATACATACTATCACCTGTTTAATCTTCTGAGGCATCCCATATACAGTCCCAAAAAGGTAACTGTTACCCCAATCCCAAATATTTTAACAAATGAACGAATAATTTTGCTTTTTCTATTCTGTGAATAGTTTAATACCCAAACATATCGTTTAAGCCATCGGTAAGAATCTTTTCGTTCTGCTTTTTTTAAATATCCATATTGCCACAAAATTACGGAGTATTCATAAGCCACAAAACTCATAGCACTCTTGCTAACATCATCATTAGGCTTTTGCTCAGTAGTGAGCATTTGTACCGTGCTCTCAATAAATCTGGAAGTTGCTTTAAAATGCTTCAGGTTTATTAACGTTGTAGTAACTGACCCTGCACGAAACTGCCTGTATTCATAATATGGGCACTCCAACAGATCAAAACTCTCCGCACAAAGCAGTACATCCCTAACAAAAACCAGGTCCTCACAAAACAAACCATCTTCAGGAAACAACACTTCGTTATCTCTCAAAAATGACCTTTTATATATCTTGTTACAGGCAGACCCAGGATATTTAGGTCTGGAAGCTATATAGGATATTACCTCACATCTGTTCTTTCCTTGAATGCTTTCACGGCTGAGAGACTCTCCCATATCTTCAATAACACCATTAGGATAAAACCTGTGCATTTGCATTAACAATACATCACAACTATAATTGTTTATCCACGAAAGGACAGCCTCAATACTATGAGAAGCAATTCTGTCATCAGAATCCACAAACGTTACATATTCTCCACGTGCATTCAAAAGACCTTTATTACGCGCAACAGCAGCACCTTGATTCTCTTGGTCGATCGTCTTGATTCTTGTGTCAATTTGCGAATACTCTTTGCAAATCTCGCCTGAAAGATCAGTTGATCCATCATTAACCAAAATAATCTCACAAAAGTCTGTCATTTGATTTCTTATACTATCTATACACTCCTTTAGATAGTTTTCAACATTATATACCGGTATGATGAAACTCAATCTGATTCTTTCGTCAGTAATATTCAAATCTGTTCATCTCCTTTTTTGTACTTGCACGATAGAGAACCAAGCGTTTTCTTATCGCAATTTATAACAAACATCATACTGTTCAGCGTTTATAACTCTTATATCCCAACAGCACCGTTTTATGCCTTACCATACAGTTTACACATTACACGCAAATTTTCTTCAACTGAGTATTTTTGGGCATTGTTCTTGTTATAATTTCCCATATTTTCTTTATCATTTTTCAACACAAATTTGAGTGCATTTAGGAAATCATCACTACTGCTTTTATCAAAAAGCTTTCCGCCACTATCGTTGATCAAATCTGTATTTCCACGTATTCTGCTACATAAAACAGGCAATCCGCAACTCATCGCCTCTATTAAAGCAACGGGTAATCCTTCACGTATGGACGGAAAACAAAAGATATCGGATGCATAATTAAGCTCCGGTATGTCTTCCCTATATCCCAAAAGATGCACTTGTTCCGCTACACCAAGCTCTTTTGAAAGCTGAAGCAAATAATCCTTCTTATCCCCAAGCCCGGCTATCACGTAATGCACGTTCGGATCACCAAGTGATGCTACCGCTCTGATAATGAGCTGATGGTTTTTGTTTTCATTCAATTCGCCAACGGAAATCAAAACTATTGCCTCCTCGGGAACACCTATCTCACGTCGCTTGGATTTTTTATCAACCTGTACGTTTGCAAATTTTGACAGATCAATACCAACTCCGGGAACGTAGCAAACCTCCTTGGCTCTAAATTTATTATTAGCCAATTCATAATCTTCTCCATTGATGGTTATCAGCTTGTCCGTATAACGAGAACATATCTTTTCAATCGGATAGTATATCAGCCAATTGAGCATCGGAGCTCCCTTATAAAAATGGAAGCCGTGAGCTGTATAAAAAACCTTTAATCCGCTACGCTTTCTCAGCCTTTTACATACCAATCGGGTAATTACGGACGCATTCGGAGTATGGCAATGAACGATATCATATTTGCCCTTCTTAATTACCTCACTCAATTGACTGTATGCCTTTATATTATTAGGAGATAAGGGTGAGCGTGAAAAATCAATTTGAAACGAATCACACCCCAGAGTTGCATATAAAGTATCCAATGCCAGATCTCTGTAATTGCATGCAAGATCTACGTGATGTCCCTCGTTAACGAGCATTTCTATATGTGGCTTAAAAAAGCTATTCATCGTCAGTGAAATAGTCGTGACATACAGAATTTTCATCAGATCCTCCTGGCAGGTACTCCTACGTACGTTTCAGCCTCTTCTATATCCTTAACGACAACGGCGCCTGCGCCCACAAATGCGTTCTTGCATATTGAAATATTATTGATGACCGTTGCTCCTGCGCCTATCCATGCGCCGCTGCCCACGGACACTGTGCCGCAAAGATGGGACCCCACGGAAACGTGAGAAAAATCTCCGACGCTGCAATCGTGATCTATTGACGCTGCAGTATTGACTATCACGCCCTTGCCGATGACAGTTCCCGTATTTACAACCGCGCCCGCCATCACCACGGTGCCTCTTTCAATAACAACGTCGGTTCCGATAGCGGCATTCGGATGAACGAGGGATACCATATTTGCGCCTTGCTCTTCAAGAATAGCAAATATCTTCTCTCTCGCTTCTTTATTGCCTATTGCGACGATAAAGTCGCTGTTTTCAACATATGCGGCAAAATCCGCCACCTTACCCGAGGTTACGACACCCTTTTGCCGGCAGGGATGGCTATCATCCAAAAACAGTATTTTCTCATAGCCGCAAAGGGACGCTATATCGCGCACAACTCTGCCGTGCCCTCCGGCACCTACTATTACGATCTGTCTGTTTTCTCTCATATTCGCCTTACACCTTATTGATCTCTATATTTGCGCTACCCTTAAACTCTTCCATTGTAGCAGACGTTTCAGAGCTTATTCCGTCCTTCTTAAAGACTGCCTTGACGGTATTCAAAATGATCCTGACATCTCCCATAAAGGTTATATCTCTGACGTATGTAACGTCAAGGGCAAATCTTTGCTCCCACGTGATGGCGTTTCTTCCGCTTGACTGCGCAAGTCCCGTAAGGCCGGGGCGCACGTCGTGACGGTGGCGCTGCTCCTCGCTATACAGAGGAAGATATTTCACAAGAAGGGGTCTCGGGCCAACGATAGACATGTCTCCGACAAATATATTCCAAAGCTCGGGAAGCTCGTCGAGGGACAGGCTTCTCAGGGTCTTTCCGTATTTCGTCAGTCTCTTTTCATCGGGAAGAAGCTCTCCGCTTTTATCCTTTTCGCACGTCATCGTACGGAGCTTGACCAATCTGAATATTTTTTCCCTGCCGGTCCTTTTATCTATTCTGCCGGGCCTTTGCTGAGTAAAGAAGGGGTTGCCCTTCATTGCCACGGCTCCCACCGCTATGAGCACCGTCATTACGGGAGAAAGAACTATCATTGCAACGAGGGAAAGGATCACGTCAAGAAATCTTTTAAAAAACCTTCTGTACATAATTGCCCTCAGAAGCAGCTCTTGATGATATCAATGATATGCTGCTGCTCATCCGCTGTCATCTTGATATCGGAGGGCAGGCAAAGTCCTCTTGCAAAGATATTCTCATCTACGGGCTTCTCTTCTATGTAAACGAAATCACAAGCCTTGAATACGGGCTGCATATGCATGGGCTTCCATATAGGACGGGACTCCACGTTATGCTCCTCCAGCTTCTCCATTATCTTCAGAGGATCAACGCTGCAGCCCTCGTTTACGGTAAAGCAGGAGAGCCAGAAATTGGGAGAAGACTCGGGAAGATAGGGATTCATCGTTACGGGGATATCCTTGAAGGCTTCCTTATATTTTTCATATATCATTGCCTTGCGACTCTTATGCTCCGAAAGGAACTTGAGCTGGCCTCTGCCTATACCTGCAACGACGTTTGACATACGGTAGTTATATCCGATCTCCTCGTGCTGATACCAGGGGAAATCTTCCCTTGCCTGAGTTGCAAGGAAGAGAGCTCTCTTGCGGTCCTCCTCCTTGGTACAGAGGAGCATACCGCCGCCGCTGGTTGTTATTATCTTATTTCCGTTAAAGGAGAACACGGAATAATCGCCGAAGGTTCCGCACTTTTGACCCTTATATTCCGAAGAAAGAGCCTCTGCCGCATCCTCTATAAGAACTGCATTATGCCTTCTGCAGACCTCTATTATCTCATCCATCTTTGCAGGAGTTCCGTAAAGGCAGACTATCATAACAGCCTTGGCATCGGGATGCTTTTCAAAAGCCTTTTCGAGAGCTTTGGGATCGATATTCCACGACTCTCTTTCGGAGTCTACAAAAACGGGAACACCGCCCTCGTATACTATGGGATTGACGGTTGCCGCAAAGGTCATATCGCTGCACAGCACCTTATCTCCCCGCTTTATTCCCGCAAGCTTTACTGCAAGATGAAGTGAGGAGGTTCCGGACGTGAGACAAAGAGAGTGGTATTTTCTCTCCGCTCCCGTATCATTTACGTATTCATTTATTTCTTTTTCAAAAGAGTCGCAGTTAAAGCCGAGAGGAGCTATCCAGTTCTTCTCAAACGCTTCTTCTATGTACTTCATTTCCTCACCGTGCATAGTGGGGGATGAAAGGGTTATTCTCTTTTCCAATGCTACATCTCCGATACTTTTTATATTATCGCATAGGGACCCATTTTGTTATATCTATACATATTATATTATATCCCCTTTGCTTTTGAAAAGCAACTGTTTTCGATAATTATTATACTTTAAAGGCGGCCAAAAACGGCTATATACTCTCTCTTTCTCAGCTTGTCGATAAAGGTATCGACAAGCTGATCTCGGGCTGTCGAGAAGGATGCAGAAGCCGTGAATTGTCCGTCGTCGGCGTACAAAGGTACGACAGAGGGACAATTCGCGGCTAAAAAGCCGCTTATAACAATGAAATCCGCCGAAAAGATCGGCGGATTTCTACTTTTTTGCTGTATTTTTTCTCTAATCTATATGTTATATTTTTTGCGGCTTTTGTTCTGCGCCTTTTTCGACAGACTGAGAAAGACCGCCCTTCGGCGGTCTTTCTGAATTTATGTATTTATGCCTTTGTTCTGACCTTGAATTTGGTCTCGTTGCCCTTGAAAAGGCGCTTTATATTATTCTTATGGCGCCACGTCATAAGAAGGACTGCCGCCGCCGTGAAGACTACCGTATACACGTCAGCACGAAAGACGATGAGCAACACGGGGCAGGTGAGCATTGCGACGATGGTTGCAAGAGACATATACTTCGTTGTGAACAGAAGGATCAGCATCAGCGCCGTTGCAACAAGGCCCACTCTCCAATCTACGAACCAAGAGGTTGAAAGGCAGACGAGAAACCCCTTGCCGCCACTGAACTTATACCACACGGGATAGGAATGGCCAACCACGGCGAAAAAGCCCGTATAAGCCGCCGCCGCGTGATAATCAACGCCGTTTTTACTGAGGAGGAATGCAAAGACGGCTATGACCACCGCGGCCTTTGAAAGGTCGATGATGAGCACCCACCAAGCCCAGCGGTTTCCGAAGGTCCTTCTGAAATTGGTGAAGCCGGGGTTGCCGCTTCCCTCCTTGCGGATATCTCTTTTATAAACCAGCTGCGAAAAGGCAATAGCAGGATTAAAGCCCGTTACCAGATATGCGCAGAGGGCTGCCGCTATGAGGAGAAATATCTTCATTTCCTTTTACCTCTTTGCATCACTCAAGGATAAGGATATAATCATATATCTCCTGCTTACCGTTTATGATATATACTTCCTTACCTTTATACTTTGTTGTGATATAGCTTTCGATCTCAGCGGCCTCGGCCTCGTTTGCCTCCTTGCCCATAATGAGCAGGCAGATATCAAAGCTTGCAAAATCAAGCTTTTCCACCGTTTCGCAAACTGCCTTGAAGCGGCTGGGGTCGGAGGAGAGGATATCCTTGCCCACAAAGCCGATATACTCGCCCGCTCTCGTTTCCTGAGTATCGCGAACGCTTCTGGAGATCTCGGCGGTCACCACGCCGCCCATAGCAGAGGTGAGCTCTGCCTCAATGGCATCGGCATCATTCGAGCTTGTATCAAGCATGGAGATCGCGGCATATCCGTCGCCCACGGTCTTGCTCTCAATTACTCTTACGTCGCAATCCTTATACATGGACGCCGCCTGACGGGCTGTGAGAATGATATTGGAGTTATTGGGGAACACGAAGACCGTATCGGCATTTACCTTTTTATATGCGGCAATAAAATCCTCAGCGGAGGGGTTCATGCTCTGTCCGCCGTCCACTATAACGATATTCTCGCCCATATCGGAGAAGAGCTCCTTGATGCCCTCGCCGGAGCAGGTGACAACTACACCGTACTCGGAATGGGGGAGGGTCTCCTCCTTTTCGGGAGCGGGAAGCTCCGTATTATTATGCTGGAGAGACATATTCTCGATCTTCAGCTTCAAGAATTCGCCATACTGCTGGCAGAATTCAAGCACCTTATGAGGAGTCATGGTATGAACGTGAAGCTTCACGATAGTGCCGTTTCTTACAGCCACCACGGAGTCGCCGATGGAGGAAAGATAATCCGTTACGACGGAAACGTCAAACCCATCGAGATCTGTTTTTGCTCTCTGGAGGCGGAGAAGCAGCTCTGTGCAATATCCGAACTCAAGAACGCTGTCCTCCGTGAAGAGATTTACGTCTATCTGCTGCTCGCCCACGGTCTTTTCGGGAACGTACTCCCCTATCTCCTCGCCGCGAAGACCCTTGAGCATACCCTCCATAATATAGATGAGGCCTGCACCTCCTGAGTCTACAACGCCTGCCTTTTTCAGCACGGGAAGCATATCGGGGGTCTTTTCAAGAGTTTTCTTTGCCTCCTCGATAAAGGTATCCAGCACCTTTTCGGGGTCATCGTGGTTCTCAGACTCAAGGCTCTCGGTGGCACTTCTCATAACCGTGAGGATAGTTCCCTCCGTGGGGACCATTACCGCGTTATAAGCGTGCTCAACGCCGCACTGTAGCGCCTTGATTATCTCGGCGCTTCCCGCAGTTTCAACGCCCTCAAAGCCTGCGGCGATACCCTCAAAGAACTGAGAGAGGATAACGCCTGAGTTACCTCTTGCGGAAAGGAGCATACCGTCTGCATTTTTTCTGACCGTATCGGAAAGGCTCTCGCTTCCGCTGCCGACGGCATCTGCGCCGCCGACGATGGTCATGAGCATATTATCTCCCGTATCTCCGTCGGGAATTGGGAAAACATTAAGATCGTTTATATCCTTGGCATGGGCACGCAGGTTTTCTGTTCCTGCCTTTATCATCTTGGCATACTGAACGCCGTCAAGCTTCTGATTGTCCATAAAAATAAAACCTTTCTTTCGTTTTCTTATCTTTTGGGGAACACTTCTATCTCAATATCTGTAAGCGGGAAGGAGCAGCAGGGATGGATATATCCGTATCTTGCGTCTGCAAGCCTTCTCATATCAAGGCCCTCGGGGATATACACCTTGCCCGAGACGAGCCTTGAGCGGCAGTAGCCGCACTCGCCGCCTCTGCAATGTGAGGGGGCCGCCACCGATGCTCTTTCAAGTATGCGAAGCAGGGTTTCCCGTCCGCTTGCCGCTACCGTTTTCTTTTCGTTTCCGATTTTCACCGTAACGCTGACCTTTTCGGGAGCGATATCGGGCGCTGCAAAGGTCTCGCTACGGACCTCGCGGCGAATATACTTTCTCTCAAGAGAAAGAGAGGAAAGCTCGCCCTCAAGGCTCTTATACATTGCCTCGGGGCCGCAAATAAAGACGGAATATTTACCCTCGGGAGCATATTTTCTCACAAGCTCCGCCGTGATAAATCCGCTTTCATACCCCTCTCGCTCTTCCTCGGAGAGGACGTACACGACGTTGATATTTTCGCACTTTTTTGACAAATTGTCAAGCTCTTCGCGGCATATTATATCATCTTCTCTGCGGCTTCCGTAAAGAACTGTAAGGGATATCTCCTCCGTGCCCTCAGAGACCGCCTTTGCAAGGGAAAGTATCGGTGTGATTCCGCTACCGCCGCAAAGGGCGATAACGTTTTCGCAGTCTCTCAAAGGCTCGTAGGTAAACTCTCCGAGGGGGGCCGATGCGCGCACTTTTGTGTCCACGGTCCAGTTACTGAGTATATGGCCCGATACGAAGCCGCCATCAACTGCCTTTACGCATATCTTATAAAATCCGCAAAGGCTGTCCTTCGGCGAGGATGCAATGGAATAGGGACGCTGAGTTACAACGTCTCCCTCCTCGATATACACGCATAGATACTGTCCTGCATCGAAATATGCAAGAGAGGTACAGCCCATCTCCTCATCGGGAACGAGGGTATAGGTTTTTGCTTTACCTGCCTCCTCCTTTATTTCCGAAACGCGAAGATGCTGAAAGGAGGGATGGAGCTCTGCCGCAAGGCGGTTTGCAGGATAATCATGGGGGAGGGCCGCAGGAGCCTTTGCAAAATTTGCCTCTCGGGTGGGGATGAGGCCTGCAAAGCTCATAAGGTCAAGAGAATTAAGGTTATGCTCAGCCATTATTTCTTACCCCCTTTGCGATCCTTTCGCCAACGGAATGACCGTTTGCATACGTGGACGAATAGCCGTCGCCCCGCTCACCGTGAGCGCCGACGAAGTAGAGACCCTCCATCACCTTTTCGTTCTTTGCGTTCATGATACGGCAGAGCATGGTATCCCAGCTTCTGAGCTCATATCCGTAGGGAGTGCCGCAGGGGGTTCCCAGATATCTTGCAAAGGTTGCGGGAGTGGCGATGGCTATCTCCTCTATATAAGGCATTAAGGAAATGCCCATTTTATTTTCATAAAGCTCTATGAGCTTTTTTGCAAACTTATTTTTAAGCTTTTTATAATCCTCGGGACGAACGTCCTCCCAGGCCTCCTCGCGGAGCATAGTGGTTATAAAGACAGTGCAGGTACCCTCGGGAGATGAATCGGGGACCGCGCAGTTCAGGCAGTTTGCCACCACCATACTTGTGGTATCAAGGGATGCGCTTCTCTCATACTGCTCGCCTGAATCGGGAGTATCGAAGAGGAAGACGGAATAATCCTCGATCCCAAGCTCCTCGGCGCTCTTATTGATGCCGAGATAAACCGAGAAGAAAAGGCTTGATATCTTTCTTGAGCTTGCGATCTTCAAAGCCCTCTCGGGAACTGCCGCGGGCTCAAGAAGGCTCTTATAAGCGGTATCGGGGAAGCAGTTTGCAACGATGGCATCTGCATATATCTCCTCGCCGCCTGCAACCACGCCGTATGCCCTGCCATCTCTTGTGAGTATCCTCTCGCAGGGGCAATTATATCTCACCTCGCCGGAAAGCTTTACGATGACCTCCTCAAGGACAAGGGAAAGCTCGTGAGAGCGGAGATGGGGCATTGCGGGGCACTTGCGGATATAGGAATCCACCATAAGCATATAATGAGCGAAATCAAGCTCGCTTGTGGGCGCGCCGAGATAGGGCCAATAGGTCTTGAATATATCCTGCGCCTTTTTGGGCATACCCAGAGCGCTGAGGCACTCGTCAACGGAATGGGAAACTGCGCGAAGGAAATCTGCGTGCTCTGAGAAAAGGACATTCGGGTCTATATTTCCGCTGCTGAGATAATTGAATCCCGCGCCTATCTTTTCGCCGAGCTTAAAGACCGCAAGGGTACTCTCAAAGCTTCCGGGAACGCATCTCTCCATCTCGCGGCAGAAATCCGCGATGCCCGCAGGCATAGTCACATCATAGCCCTCGGGCCCGTCTGCGATCACGCGAAAGGCGTTCTTCTCATACTGCCAATCTATATCTATGCCATACTGAGAGAAAAGTTTGATAACGCTGCCGGGGTCCTCCTTGGTGCCTACGCTTGCAAGCTCGTGGAGCGCCGCCTCAAACTCAAAGCGGCCGCGGCGAAAGCTTGTTGCGCTGCCGCCGGGAACGCTGTTTCTTTCAAGAACGAGAACGGAAAGTCCGTTCTTTGCCATGGTTGCGGCGCAGGTAAGGCCTGCGTTGCCCGCGCCGATGACTATTGCATCGTATTTTTTTGTCATATTGACCTTCAATTATGCTTCTGCGGCAAAGGTCACTTCCTTGCCGAAGGCCCAGACGCCGATAGTATCGGGGCCGACCGATGCGCCCACGATGGGGCCGATATATCCTACGGATACCTCGCGGCATCCGATCTCAGCCTTGATAGCCTCCACTACGGTGGATATCTCCTCCTCGCTGCAGTCTGCGTGAGCTACGTAGACCGTTGCATTCTCGGCATCGGTGATATTTTCCTTAAGGAGCGCAACTATCTCGCAAAGAGCATTCTGTCTGCCCTTGACCTTCTTGAATGCGGCCTGCGCGCCGTTTGCATCGGCGATGATGATAGGCTTTACGCCCATAAGGTTTCCGAAAAACGCGCTGGATGCGGAAACTCTGCCCGCCTTCTTGAGATGATCGAGGGTGAAGGGAGTTGCAAACTCCTGAACGGTGTTTCTCATGGGGAGGATGGCCTCGTTTATCTCCTCGGCGCACTTGCCCTCCTTTGCCATCTTTGCCGCCTCCATTGCAAGCATACCCTCGCCGATGGATGCATTGAGAGCGTCTATGCAATAGATCTTTGCATCGGGATACTTCTCAAGAAGCTTTCTTGAGGTCACGGCGCCAGTGTTGACGGAGCCGGACTGCTTTGAAGCGCAGCCTATGTATACGATATCGTATCCTTCTTCAAGATACTTTGAAAATACTGTGGTGAACTCCTCCACGGATACCTGCGCCGTTGTGATGCGCTTGCCGCCGCGGATGGTATCGTAAAGCTTATGAGCCTCCTCGGCGCTCCAGGTGAGAAGCGCGGGGGATTCAACTCCATCCTCAACGGTGGACATCTTTACGTAATCTATATCATACTTTTCAAGCTGCTCTCTGCAAAGATCGGAGCAGGAGTCTGTTATTATCTTAACCTTTCTCACGGTTATTTCTCCTTTATATATGCATTTTTGTTTTTGCTCGGATTTGGCCATAGTCTCCTATGTTACCATTATTATAAAATATGAATTTCAACTTTACTTCAACTGAAAATCAATTTTTGTTGAAAAAGCGGTTTTTAAAATCCCTATTGAAATTCACCCCGAGATATTATAAACTATAATTGTAATGAGAAAAAGGAGTCCGAAAATGAAAAAGCTTTTATCATTCATACTTATTTCGGCAATGCTTTTGCCCTCTTTTTTGATGAGCGCGGCTGCAAATGATGCAAACGGTACCGTCACCGTTCCCTATTTTGACGCGGGCTCTCTCATAAATCTTTCCGAAACGGGAAGAACACCGGGACCAAACTCCGCTCACGGAAATCATCAGACGAGAACGGTGCACACCTCCCACGGCGACTTTGCCGCCTATATCACGGGAAGCTACCAGAGCGACAAGGGCACCGTTGACACCTGGACTCTTTTTAAGATAGACGCCCAAAGCGGCAAGGCCGAGGCAGTTTTTGAAAGCGAAAAATACTACGACTCAAGTCAGGTCTCTCTCCTCGTTGACAAGGAGGAGAACGTCTGGGCTATAACCGCAACCAGCGACAACCGCAGAAACGCCGCGAACGAGGCTCTGGACTGCCGCGCCCATAAATACGACCCAAGCACCGGTGAAGTCACCACCTATAAGTCCATCATCTCCGGCGGAGCCCAGGACGGCTACGGCTACGGCACAAGCTATTACGACCCCGTGGGCGACCGCATCGTCGTTGTTCTTGCGGGAGGCGACTATAAAAGCGGCTCGGCTACCGGCGCTTCTTTCAACTGGACCACCTTTGATATGACCACGGGCAGATGGGGGCGCTACGTTTACTATGCAAAGATCCCCGCCCGCCACTGCTATATGTTCGGCTACGTTGACGACAGCGGCGGCCTTATGCTTATCGCTCAGCGGGATATCAAATGCTCCTCCCTCGGCTACCCCGAGATCGAAAACGATCTGGGCATCACGGCGGCTGACCGCGAATATATGTGGGACAACTATATATTCCGCTGGTCTGCAGGCTACTGCTGGGATCAGCTTGACCTCTACTATATCCCCAACCTGAAAAAATCCGCCCTCATAACCTACAGCGTTGAGGAGGCAGACTACTCCCGCGTTATTGGCACCCAATCGGAGCGATACGAGTTTGAAAACCGCCTTACAAACTTCTACCCCGCAATACAGAACAACAACGGCGGCGACCTTCTGACCGAGAAGACGCCCGACGGCAGAACTCTCCTCCACATAACCTATAACGTTGCCTTCATTCAGGCGGCTATGTACCGACCTGTCGCCCAGGAGAGCATATGGTATCATCAGGTTTGGGATATCACAGACCCCACGGCGGCAAAAAAGCTCAGCTCTGCCCCCATCGTTACAGAACGGGGCGTTGCCGACGGCACCGCAACGGGCGGCAGCTACAGCTTCAGGCTCTATCAGGACGGGGACTCAAGCGTTTATCTCATCTCTCTCTTTGATCCCGCCACCGAAAGGACCTACTATAAGGACGGGGCTACGAAAACGGAAAAGCCCTACGACGCTCTTCTCTCAGTTTACAAAATAACCGAAAAGGACGGCGCATACTCCTACGAAAAGCTCCCCAACACCGTTACCCTTCCCGACGGCGGCTATATTCTCAATATCTCCTCTCACAGAGGCGGATCCGCAAAGGACGGAAAGGTGAATATCCTTTATATGAACAACGACGGAAACGGAGATTATATCTTCTCTCAGCTTGATCTGGGAGAGATCGACGTGAAGCGCGGAGATATAAACCGAGACGAGGAGATAAACGGCAAGGACTCCAATATCCTAAAGCAGTTCAACAGCGGCACCGCGACCCCAAGCGAGCTTCAGGCCCTTGCGGCTGACACCACCTGCGACAAAAACGTTAACGGTACCGACTCAAATCTCCTCCTCCAATACCTTTCCGGTAACGTCTCCTCATTCAGATAAACAAAAGAAAAATATTATGAAAAAGATAATTTCCCTCATTCTAACCCTGCTGATGCTGGCGCCTGCCATTGCATCCCCCTCCTTCGCTGAAAGCGAAGAACAGCCCATTCCCGTTTCCTCCTTTGATATCACCCCTTTTGTAAACCTCTCCGTAGCGGGGGTCACCCCGGGAGCAAACGCGGCTCACGGAAACCATCAGATAAGGACCGTTCACACCTCCCACGGCGATTTTGCCGCCTATATCACGGGCAGCTACACCGACGACAAGGGAGTTGTGGATCAGTGGACTCTTTTTAAGATAGATGCCGAGAGCGGCAAGGCCGAGGCAGTATTCACGGGAGAAAAGTATCAGGACACGAGCCAGGTCTCCCTCCTCGTTGACAAGGACGAAAACGTCTGGGCTATCACCGCCTCCTCCGACTACTACAGGCATATGAACACCGAAGGCGTTGACGTTCGCGCCAACCGCTACGATGCAAAGACGGGCGAGGTCACCACCTACACCTCCCTTATTGCGGGAGGCACTCAGGATATATACGGCTACAGCACCTCGTATTACGACGAAAAGAACGACTGCATCATCGCCCTCTTTTCCGGCGGAACACACAGCGATACGGGCAACGGCGCTTCCTTTGACTGGGTCATTTTCGATATGAAGACCAACAGATGGAAAAGAAACGTTTATTACACGAAGGTGCCCTCCCGCCATTGCTATATGAACGGCTATATCGATGAGAACGGCGGCCTTATGTTCGTTGCTGTGAGAGACGTTTTCTGCACCGCCGTGGGATGCCCCGAGATCGGTAACAACAACGGCCTCAGCGAGGAGGACTTCGATTATCTCAGAGAAAATAACCTTGGCCGCTGGGGAGCTGACTTCTGCTGGGATCAGCTTGACCTTTTCTACATCCCCGACCTTACGAAGAAGGATATAATCACATACAGCGTTATAGAGGCTGACTACTCGGGCATTAAGGGAACCTTGGAGGAAAGAGAGACCCTTGAATACCGCCTCTCAAACTACTATCCCCAGAACCTGAACTCAAACGGCGGAGATTTTCTCATTGAAAAAACAAAGGAGGGCAAGACCCTCCTCCATATTACCTATAACGGCACATACGTCCAATCTGCTATGAACAGCGCCATGAGCCGCGACGATATATGGTATCATCAGGTTTGGGATATTACAGACCCCAAAGCGGCAGAAAAGCTTTATAACGCACCCATCGTTACGGAGCTTGGCGTTGCCGACTGCAACGAAACGAAAAGCAAATACGCCTTCAGGCTCTACAAGGACGAGGACGGACAGATATACCTTATCAGCACCTATTCTCACGGGATATACGCCGCATACCAAGGTGAGATCGCAGACTCGCCAAACGCGAAGCTCTGCATATATAAGGTGATGGCAGAGGACGGCGGATATACCTACAAAAAGCTCCCGGGAAACGCAGAGCTGCCCACAATGTATCAGGTCATAAACGTTTCCTCGGAGAGAAGCGGCTCTCTTACAGACGGAAAGCTGAACGTTCTCTACTTTGACGGCGTTTCCTACCACTTTGCAGGCATCACTCTCCTTCGGGAGGAGCCCACCCTCGGAGATATAAACGGCGACGGGGAGATAAACGGCAAGGACTCCAATATCTTAAAGCAGTTTATCAGCGGCACCGCAACCCCAGGCGAGACCGAGGCAATCGCCGCCGATATAAATCGGGACGGAAATATAAACGGCGCCGATTCGAATATCCTTTTGCAATACCTTTCGGGAGCATTGGATAGCTTACAGTAAATCAAAAACAAAACGCAGCTGTCGCATTTTTTTACAAAATGCGACAGCTTTTATTCTTCAAATTTTGGTTTGACAGGAAGATATGCAGTTACATTAATGTAGGGGCGTGCATTGCACGTCCTCATATCTGCACGATAGCAGACAATTTAGAATACCTACATTTTGTCGGTGTAATGAACGGATATATTGTAGGGACAGGCGTCCTCGACTGTCCGCGAACAGAAACGATATGCAGATACAATACTTGATAAACAACGCGTGCAATTCAGCGACTATCCGTCCCTTGCGAGGGGAGAAAAGTGTTTTAGTTGCCTTTTTGACTATCAAATTTCGTCTTTCATAAATGGTTTCGTTATTA